>JAITOI010000173.1 GCA_031289995.1 Prevotellaceae bacterium
CATCCTGTTTCTCCATCCCAAGAGTTACCCCAACTCCCTCCACCACTTCCCCTCCACCTCACCTTTATCCAGCGAAGCCTCCTCCAAATTTTCCTTATCCATTGTCGCAGAACCTGCAATTTTTTTAAGCATCCACAACCCCCACAGCATCCCCAACCGCAAAACATGCACCACCGCAAGAGCCGGCACCGCAAGCACTACCGTGATGCGCACCGCCTGCGCAATGGAGTGCGACTGTCCCAGACGTTGCAGCGCCACGTAGAGCGTAGCCAGCGCCAGCGCCAGCAGCACTGCCGTACAGACGTAGCTCACCCGCGCCAGCGGCGCCTTGCAGTGGCTGCACACGAGGCGTATCTCCACGTCAACAAGCCACCAGCGGCTAAGGCGTGCCCTGCCCTTGCCGCAGTGTGGACAGCGGCGCTTGGCAGCAAAACCTGCGCTAATTTTTTGCAAAAAATTGTTCTTCATTTTCCCAACTAATGTGCGGCCATTGTTGCCGCAGCTGCGCGATTTTGCGCAGCTGAAGCTCACAGAAGGCGCGGTATTCCTGCGATTGCGCGTGAAGCGGTCGGTGCTGCATCGCGGCCATCAGCTGCCGCACCTCGGCCATTGTTTGCACCGCTTCGTCGCTCAGCGCCGCCTGCTCAAAGCGCTCGCACACGTAGTCGGCAGCGGTGTCCGAGGGGTGCAGCATGTCGGCGGCGTAGAAGCGGTAGTCGCGCAGCTCGTCCATCACAATTTCGTAGGCCGGAAAGTAGCAGGTGTTCGTGCATCGCTTCACGGCCTCATCCACGCCCAGCAGCAGCGCGGCCTTGCTAAGCTGGCTGCCGTGTGCGCCGTCTTTGAAGTGGCGCACGGGGCTTACGGTTATCACCGTGTACACCTCCGGGTTGATGCGCTGCACGCGGCTCACCGCCTCGCATAGCAGCGATGTCACCTCGTCGGGCGTGATAAAAATTCGCTCAAATTCGGAGGCTGGAGACTTGTGGCAGTTGGCCACAACCTCGCCGCTGGCCTTGTGCCGGTAAGCCCAAGCGGTGCCCAGCGTGAGCACCAAAAAGTCAGCTGTGCGCAACGCCCACGAGCCGCGCATCACGCTCTCGTTGTGGAGGCGTAGGCACTCATCCTTGTCGTGGTGGGCAAAGCGGCCGTGGTGGGTGTAGCTAAACCACAGGCCGTTTTCGCGGCGCAAATCGTCCTCGACAAGCAGCCGTTTTTCGCCCATGCGCCGCAAGCTTTGCGCCAGCGAATGCGGGTTGTAGACCACCCCAAAAGGATTCTGCGCTGCCGTCATTTTGAGGTCACACAAGTGCTTGCAGAGGCTCTCGGCAAAGCACGAGCCTACGAACATCAGCTTGTGCTCGTAGCCCAGCTTTCGCGCCAGCGGTGCAATCTCTACGGTCGTAAAAAATTTCATGGCGACAAAGGTACGGAAAATTTTCCCGAAATTTGCACCATCGATGTTACGTTTTTCCCGCTCACACGTCTTCAATTTAGTATGACAACCGAAGAATTTCAAACAGAGCTGACTCCGCTTCGCGAGCGGATGTTTCCGGTGGCACGGAAGATGCTGGCGCACGCTCCGCACGAGGCCGAAGATGCCGTGCAGGAGGCGCTCATCAGGCTGTGGACAATGCGTAGCAGCGCCATGCACTACGACAGCGTGGAGGCGCTGGCCGTAACCATCACGCGCAACATCTGCATCGACCATCTGCGCCAGCGTCGCCAGCTCTGCAACGTTGAGCAGGAGCTGAGCAACGCGGCAGCAACCGACAATCCGCATCGCGCCCTCGAAATCAAAGACACCAACGCCGCCCTGTCGAAAATCATTGCGCGGCTGCCCATGTTGCAGCAGGCGGTGGTGCGGCTCAAAGATGTGGAGGGTTACGAGGTGAGCGAAATTGCCGCCATCACAGGCACGCAGCCCGAAGCGGTGAGGATGAATCTCTCGCGAGCGCGAAAAAAAATACGGGAGGAATACACGAAATTAATGGCTTAAAAAATCGACATATTTTGAACTTTTCAATCGAAAAAAAATGACAGCAAAACAGGCAAAAGAGCTTCGCGCTCTCCTCGAAAAATACTACGATGGCACAACGTCCTGCGCCGACGAAGAAGCCATGCACCGCCTGCTGCGCCGCGCGGATGTGCCTGCCGAATTTGCGATAGACAAGGCGCTGTTCAGCTTTTGGCGCAGCGAGCAGCGCAGCAAAACAAGCAAGGCCAAGCTCGTGCATCGGCTGCGCCCGTGGATGGCTGCCGCCGCGGTGGGCTTGCTGCTGCTGGGCGTAGGCGCGATGCGGATGCTGGCCGAACCGCAAAGCTACGCCTACATCAACGGCGAGCGCATCACCGCACCCGACGCGCTCCGCACGGCAATGGCCGCCTCGCTTGTCGCCGTCAGCAGCGAGCGCAACGAAGTGGACGACGCACTGCGCCAGCTATGGTAGTAGGGAAATTTGAAAATTTGAAGATTTGAAGACCAAAAAATTTGAAAAAATGAAACAGCTTATTTTATGCGCAATGCTAATAGCAGCGCTGCCTGCGCGGGCGCAAAAAGACTTGCAGGTGAGCGATGTTTTTGATGCCTACAAGAAGGACAAAAACATGGTGCTTGTGGAACTCTCGGGCGAGCTGCTCAAGGAGTACAAGTACGAGCGTTTTCGCAGCCTCACGGTGCGCGACAATGCGCCCGCCATTGCCCACATTCGCAGCTGCCTTGCCGCCGACCAGCAGCGGGC
>JAITOI010000176.1 GCA_031289995.1 Prevotellaceae bacterium
CACGAGGTCGGCTGTGGGCAGGTACTGCTCAATGGCGTACCGGCTCGAGGCAATGGTGGTAACGTTGGCTGGCATCACCTCGCTGAGGTAGCGCAGGCGCGGCAGCGAAATGTCCATGATGGTAACGTGAGCGCCCAGCCCTGCTGCCATGAACGCCGCGTGAGTGCCCACCACGCCGCCGCCCAGCACGAGCACGTTGGCGGGCTTTACGCCGGGCACGCCGCCTAGCAAGATGCCCTTTCCGCCCTGCGGTTTTTCGAGGTACTTGGCGCCTTGCTGCACCGCCATACGCCCCGCCACCTCGGACATGGGCACCAGCAGCGGCAGCGAGCCGTCGGGCTTCGCCACCGTTTCGTAGGCGAGGCACACAGCGCGGCTTGCGAGCATGGCGTCGGTGAGCTCGCGGTCGGCCGCAAAGTGGAAGTAGGTAAACAGCAGCTGCTGCGGGCGGATGAGCTTGTACTCCGGCGCGATGGGTTCTTTGACCTTCATCACCATGTCGCCTGCGGCAAATGTTGCCTCAGCGGTGGACACAATGGTGGCGCCCGCCTTCGCGTAGTCCGCGTCGGCAAAGCCGCTGCCCACGCCAGCCGAGGCTTGCACCAGCACCTCGTGTCCGCGCTGCGATAGGGCCTGCGCCCCTGCTGGCGTTAGCGCCACGCGGTTTTCGTTGTTTTTAATTTCTTTTGGAATAGCAATTGTCATATCGTAAATTTTATGGATTTATTGATGTCAAAGGTAATATCTTTCTTTTGTTTGCGCAAGAAAAATACTCATAAAATTTATTGTAGATGGTGGGAAAAAGGGAGTAATCCAGCAAGGCAACCGCAGCAAAATTTAAGCGTTCTGCATGGCGCAAGGGCAGTACGCTATCAACATTTCGTTTCATCCAATGCCATCTAAAACCATGATGGCTGCTGGTATTTTTGATGCGGTTGCCATGGGAAAAATGCTCAAAAAAGCCGTTCCATCGTCGGCGTTAAGCTGCCATTCTATGCACGCGCAAAGCGAGGCTGGACAAGGGCTGAGCTTGCTTGCAGATGGTTTGCAAACATAAAAAAAACAGCCACCTACATTCAGTAGATGGCTGAAATTTACCTCGTGACCCCGACAGGATTCAAACCTGTAACCTTCTGATCCGTAGTCAGACGCTCTATCAGTTGAACTACGGGGCCGGTGTGTTTTTGGGCGCAATGGTGGCTCAAAAACGGCTGCAAAGGTACGCATAATTTTCTATTCCGCAAATTTTTTTCAAAAAAATTTGCGTCAAGGGTTTTCTTACCAACTAAATTGCCTACCTTTGCGCCCTAATTTTTTGCTTTTATTTTGCTTTGAAACAGGTTCATATACTCGTATTACGTTCGTTTATAGGCCCATTTTTGCTGGCCTTTACGATGACTATGTTTGTGCTCATCCTGCAATTTTTGTGGCAGTATATCGACGATTTGGTGGGTAAAGGGCTGGAGTGGTACGTCATCTGCCAGCTTATTTTTTACATCAGCAGCAGCACGCTCGTGATGATGGCGCTGCCGTTGGCCACGCTGCTAGCGTCCAGTATGGCGCTGGGCAACCTTGGCGAGCACAACGAGCTGCTGGCGCTCAAGTCGGCGGGCATTTCGCTGCACCGCATTTTGGCGCCGCTGATGCTACTCGTGGCAGGCGTGTTTGCGGTGGGCGGCTTTTGGTACGCAAACCGCGTGCAGCCTTACTTCTTCCTGCGGTTCACCTCGCTGATGTACGACGTGCGGCGGCAGCGGCCTGAGCTGCAAATCAAGGAGGGCATTTTCTACGACGGCATCACCAACTACACCATTCGCGTGCAGCACAAGGACGAGCAAACCGGCCTGCTGAGCGGGCTGATGATTTACGACCACTCGGCCAACAACGGTAACCGCTCGCTCACGATGGCCGATTCGGGCTACATCCGCATCACGGCGGACAAAAAATATCTCGTGCTGACGCTCTACGACGGCAACTCTTACGAGGAAATGAACGAGCAAAAAGGCAGCGGCGGCGAGCGCAAGTACCCGTTTCGGACCAACAGCTTTGCCAAGCAGGAGGCGATGTTTGAGCTCACCGGCTACGGCTTTGAGCGCACCGACGAGAGCTTGTTTAAGGACAGAGCGAAGATGCTAAACCTAAACCAGCTCACGGTTATGGCGGATTCGCTACAGCGCGACATAGGTAGTAGAACGCAGCTGCTGGCGCGAAATTTTTTCACCTCGGGCAGCTTTCGCTACGGCTCGACGGACTTCTTAAACCCGCATAAGCCCTACCGTTTGAACACCGATTCGCTGTTTGCCACCTTCGACGTGCGCAAGCAGCACAGCGTTGCGCATCGCGCTCTGGAGCTGGCCATGCAGGCGCAGAGCAGCTACGTGATTCAGGCCGGCGACATGCAGTACGAGCGGCGCGATCTCAACATGCACAACATTGAGTGGCACCTCAAATTTTCGCTGCCGTTTTCGTGCGTGGTGTTCTTTTTGATTGGCGCACCGCTGGGCGCCATCATCCGCAAGGGCGGATTCGGCACGCCGTTCCTCGTGTCGCTGCTGGTGTTTCTGGTGTACTACATGGTCTCGTTTGCGGGCGAGCGGCTGGCACGCGACAGCGTGTGGACACCTCGCTCTGCGATTTGGATGTCCACACTCGTCACGTTGCCCATGGGCATTTTCTTTGCGTACAAGGCGGCTGCCGACAAGAGCATCGCGATGCCGCAGTGGTTGGCCTACGCCATTGGGCAGGCCAAGCGGCTGCTGCAGTCCGTTGGCCGGCAGCGCTGGTTTAGGCTACTGACTGCTCGTATTCGGCTGCGCTCATTAAAGCGTTAAGCTCGGCGGCATCGCTCATTTTCACCTTCACCATCCAGCCTGCGCCGTAGGGGTCGGTGTTCACCAATTCTGGCTCGGCGCTGAGCGCTTCGTTGTGCTCCACCACCACGCCGCTAACCGGCATAAACAGGTCGGATACCGTTTTGACGGCCTCCACCGCGCCAAAGGTTTCGCCCTTGGCCAAGGTTTCGCTTCCCGCGGAAATGTCCACGTAAACGATGTCGCCCAGCTGGCTCTGGGCGTAGTCGGTAATGCCTACAACGGCCGTGCCATCGGCCTCCACGCGCAGCCACTCGTGCTCGCTGGTGTACTTGAGAAATCCTGGAGTTTCCATTTTTTTGTTGGATTGTTTTTTTGTTGGACTGTTGAACTATTTTTTGTTGAAACGATAAGCGATTAAAGTCCGAGCACGTAGCGCAGGCTGATGCCGAACGAAATGTTTTCGGTGTTGACGGCCGACACGTAGGGGTTGGCCTCCGTCCAGTCGAAAAATATGCGGAAGGTGAGGTCTTTCATCAGCGCGTAGTCGCCGGTAAATTTGACGGCCATGTTGCGGCGTCCATCCGTGATTTGGTGCGTGTTTTCGGCCACGTTGCGGATGATGTTTTTGTCGTCGCGATACGTGAAGTCGGCGCGTAGCGTGAGCGAGGTGGAGGCGCCTTGCTTGTCGCTAAAGTTGAGTATTTGCGGCACGTTGTTGAAGGTGTATCCGGTGCCCACGGTGCCTTCCCACGTGCTGTTTTCGATAATCTGGTTGTTGGTGAGGCTAAGGTCAACGCGGCGATTTTTGCCCACCTTAAAGCTCGTTTGCAGCCCCATTGTCCAGGTTACGTCGAGGTTGCCCAGCACTATTTGCTCGTTGAGGCTCACGGCGGAAATGCTGTAGGGCGAGTAGAAGTCGCCCTGCGTGTCGAGCGAGTCGCGTTTCTGGAGGTAGTTGCTGTTGGTGGTAAACGAGTTGATGCTATACGTGGAGCGGTACGAGTGCGACAGCGTGGCGGACTTGACCAGCGGCTTGAGCGCCTCAATTCGCGACAATCCGGAGTAGGTGATTTGCCAGTTGGGCAGCGGAATTTTCGTCAGAAATTTGGAGTAGTCGATGAGGTTGTCGTTCACCTCGCGCTTGAGGTATCCGGCCTCGAATGCGGGAATCAGCACGTCCTGCGCCATGCGGCTGTAGCCCACGTACTGCCCCGTGGAATCGTTGATGGGCGGGCTAATGCCCAACTTTTCGGCATTTTTTTGAGCCAGCCTGCTTGATACGGTGGCGCGCGCATCGTCAAATCGGTCGTAGGCTTCGGAGTGGTAGTAGGTCTCGCTTTTGGGATTTTCGAAGGCGGTGAAAATGGAGATGGTGCTCATCGAAAAGCTGCCGGTTTCGGTGGGCCGATTGCCAACCACGCTGTTGTTGATGTCGTACCACGTTCTGCTGTTGGCGTAGGTTTGCGTCATCGTGAGGTCGATGCGTAGGTCGCGCATCGGCTCAATGGTGGCGCGCACTGATAGGTTGCTGGTGGTGTTCATCGCAAAGGGGTTGATGTAGGTGGTATCGCCGGTGCTCATGCCGCCGATGAGCCATTGGTTGCCATTAGCGCGGGAGAGCATATACGGCAGTTCTTCGGTGTCGGTGGGCGAGCCGTAGAAGTTGCCCCAAAATTTGTCGTCCTGGCTGCCTGCAATGAAATCCCATCCGGGCATAAATTTATTGTCCTTCCTGTCTAGGCCGAGTAGAAAGGTTTCGGGCGTGTAGCCGGGCAGCATTGTTTCGCCGTTGCGGGTGTACGAAATGTTGATGTTGCGCAGCATCATCACGGTGCGTAGCGAATACTTGCCAATCAGCGCCAGCGGATTTTCGGGCACCGGCGCTTTGCCCGTTACCACGACCTTCAAGTTCTTCATGTTGTCGGGCGTTTTGCCGCTCTTGTCGTCGGGCAGATGAATGGCCACGGTGCGGTTGTCCACCGTTTCCATCTCCACCTTCAGCTGGGTGTTTTTTTCGTCGAACACCTGAACCTTGATGCCCGTTGCGTCGCGGAGGTTGTGGCGGATGTTGCGCTTGTTGGTGCCGATGAGGGTAACGTTGCTCTGCTCATACTTCACGTCCTGCAGCTCGCGCTTTTTTGCGGAGCGACCTTCGGTTTCTTGGTTGATATTTTTGAGGAAGGTGGAGCGGTTGTAGAGCGTTACGAAGTTCAGCGCAGCGTTGGCTTGGAAGGCGTTGGAGTTGCTCACCGTGTTGCCGATTTCGGGCAGGCCACCGCCCACCGATTGCGGCGCTTCCCAAGCGTAGGTGCCCTTGTACGAGGCCGAAAGAGTTACCCAGCTCAGGAGCGGAATTTTGTTTAGCGGCACCGTGTAGGTCAGCCCCCACTCGTGGTTGTAGCGCATGTTGCGCCAGTCTTCGAGGAGGTCTACGGTGTCGGCTTCGGTGCCGGTGGACACTTCGCGCCGCGAAAAATTGTTGGCGCTGAAGTTGAATTTTAGCGCCCGCGTGATGTCCCAGTTTAGCACGTAACCTCGCGTTTGCGTTTGCTCCTGAAAAATGATGGGCGTAATTTTTATGCCCTCGTAAAAGCTGCGAGCCATGTACTCGTTGTAGCCGTCGGTGAACTCCCACGTGAAGCCATACTGGTTGGGGTATAGCGCGAGGTTGAAGTCGCGAATAATTTTCCAATAATCGCCCTTCATCCCCTTCGATTTGGCGAAAGGCTCAAACGTGTAGGGCTTGGTGGTGTAGGCGTATGCGCCGTTGATGCGCTGCGTGACTTTGTAGTCGCGCTCGGTGTTCACGTCGTGCATCAGCTCTTCGCTGTAGGCGTAGCCTGCGGTGAAGTTCGACACGTCGAGTGGCCCCAGCGTTTTTTCACCGCTGCCCGCAATGTGCACGTTGTTGAAGTTGATGTTGCGCCGCATCCTGTAGGTGATGGCTTTTTCGCTCAGCTCGTCGCGCTCCTCTTGGCTGGAGGCCTTATCCAGCGCGTCTTGCAGCTTGATGTCGGGGTCGAAGGGGTTGTAGAGCGGCACGACAAAATTCTCCGAGTAGGCGAAGCCAAACGGCAGCGTAACGCCCCACTTGGTGGGGAAAAATTTGCCCAGCTCGAAGGTGGTCGAGAGGTCGTACTGGTAGGCGTCTTCCATTGGTCGGTTGAGGATGCGGCTGTCGATGCTACCAAAGCCCGCCTTGGAGTAGCTGCCCGCGAGCGAGATGTTCGCAAAGTCCGCGAGATTGGCGGCAATGCGAGCGTTGGCAGCCCAGCTGCCGTCTTCGCTGAAGTTGGTAAACCGTAGCTCGTTTATCCACACAATGCCGTCCTTCGACAGCCCGTCATCGTTGCTCAGCATGCTGCGGTTGGCGGGATTTTTTACGCCTATCATCAGCACGTGCACCTCGCCCAAATTGGGGTTACCCATCACGCGCACGGTATTTTTTCCGTCGGATTTTTCGTAGAGCGAGGCGATGGTCATCCCGCTGGTGGTGCGCATTCGCGAGTTGCGCTCGAGCTTGAGGTCGGTGAACACGCTGAGCGGAATGTCGAGCTTGTTTTCCGCTGGCCACACCTGCGCACGGTGGTTGTCGTTGTTGTTGTTGTAGTGGCCGTGGGGCGTGAGCTGGAGCGGGATTTCGTACTCGTAGTAGTTGTAGCGGTAGTCGTTGCCGATGCGGATAAACAGCGACAGGTCGTTGTTGCGCAGCCGCGATTCGTTGATGGCCTCGGCGTGTACGTCCATTTGCAAACGGAGGAACTGCCGCATATCGTAGGTGGCGTTTTTGTAAGACGCTCGCGCGTCACCGTCCGACAGATTTTTGATGGTGAACATCATCGCCTGTTCGTTGCGCTGCACCTGCTGGTTGGTGGTGTAGTCCACAATACGGCTGGTGCCCGGCGGCAGCACGTAGCTCACCGGAATGCGGTCGGAATTTTCCTCGATGCTTACGGATGCAATGTCCATTGTGCCCACGCCTGCTTCAGGCTGCGCAAGGCCTTCCTGCGTTTCGAGCAGCGAGTACTCGTACTGCCGCCATTCGCTGCGCATCAGCTCCAGCTTGGCAAAGCGACAGATGACCGAGCTGTCGAGGCCGCTAAAAAACATGCGCATGAACCGCATCGACTTGTAGTCCTCGATGCCGTTGCAGGCTTTGCCGTCGGCGATAGGAATCTTGAACTGGTACCAGCTCACCTTCTGAAAATCGCCGTAGTCGGCATCGGCCACGTCCACCGTGCGAATGTCTGTGATGTAGTTCTGGCCTACTCTTTCGGGGCTAATGGCGTCGGGCGTTAGGTCGATGTAGTACTCGTAGTAGCTCTCCATTTCGTTGAGCGTGTTGTCGTGGTTGATGTCCTCGGTGTTGGGCATCGTGGTGGCCGATGTAGCAAGGCCTCCGCTGGCCACAGGTGAGTTGCCCTCGGAGTTGTTGTAGCGCTTGTAGCGGTCGAGTATGCCGAGTCGCTCTGCGTCGTAGTCGCTGCCGCGATAGTAGTGGTACTCGTCGTTCGAGGGGTCGTCCTCGAAGCGGCGAAACGCTTCGTCGCTCAGCACGCCTTGCAGGTGGTTGAGGTATTCGCTAAAAAATGTACGCTCGCGCTCGTTGTCTATACCGTCGTAACCCACGTCCTGTATGGCGCGCGCGGCCTCGTTGTTGTCGAACGTGTTGACCAGCGATTGCACCTTGGGCACGCGTCCCCAGGGCGTTTCCTCCACCAGCGCATCGTCGTAGGGGTAAGGGAGGCCGTTCTCGAAAGCCTTGCGCCCATCCTTGAGCACGTCCTCCGAAACGTTGCCGAGGTTGAAGTAGAGCCGTCCGTGGCTGTACTTGGATTTGTTGGCGCTGTTGCGGCTGTAGATGAAGGGGTCGAGCATCCAAAATTCGAGGTACTCGACGTTGTTCGTTTCAAAATCGGTGAGCGTTAGCGCCCGCATTAGCGAGCCAAAATTGGTGGCAGGGCGCTTGAGCGAGCCGTCGGGGTTGAGGCCTTTGCCGCTGGCTGTGCTGGCCACGTCGAGGTAGTTGTAAGGCCCGCGCTCGTTGGGATAGTAGGCCACGTTGAGCACCGACAGGTTGGCGTTGAGCGTGCCGATGACAACGTCCTTGTTCGGGAAAAGTTCCTTTTCGTACACCTCGCGGACGTAGTGATTTTTGCGGTAGGTTTTCGCATCGTCGTTCATGTAGCTGGGCGTGGACGAGGTGTTGTTGAGGAAGAGCGGGTCAATCACGTACCAGGCCACCTTCGCGCGGTAGTAGCCGTTGCTTAGCGGGTTGTTGAGGTCGGTGGTGCGGCTCCCGCCCGTAAAGCCGTAGCCCCCCGCATCGGCTACGTGCTCGGGCGTGCTGCCCAGCGACCATGTGGTGAACTGCTTCAGGTCGATGGTTGTTTGCGCCGCCTCAAAATCGTCGATGAAGGTGGTGCCCGATTTGCCAATGGCGCTTGCGTGCCCCGGCAGCAGCTGCGCCATCTCCGCCTCGAGCGTGATGCGCGACGGCGCCTTGGTTTCGATGAGCGGAATGGCGTCCACCATTTTGGTGAGCAAGTTCACCTCGGTGCTGTACGAGCCGTTCAAGCCCCAGATGGTGTTCGACAGCGGCTCTTCGCCGTACGAAACTTTTTGCGTGAGCGGCTTTTCGGACAGGTGCAGGATGGTGCCGCCCAGCTTAAAATCCTTCGAAAATTGGTAGCGCAAGTTTGTGCCCACCATCGTTTTTTTCACCAACGAGTACATGTCCATACTCTCCGTCGACACCTGCAGCGGCACGTTAGAACCCATGTACACGGGGTTGATAATTTGCACGCGCCCCATCGCGTAGTTCACCGTGTAGTCCACGTTTTCGATGAGCCTGATGCCGCCCGCAGTAACCACCACCGAGCCTTCGGGAATGTCGGTGGCGTTGAGAATTATCTCCGAGCTCGACGAGGATTTGTACGAGCCGGTGAGCCGGAATTTATTCTTGTCCGCCATTTGCCGCGCCTTGACCAGCGTGGAATCGTACAGCTCCTGGAAGACGTACTTTTGTGCCGTTGCCGACTTGGGATTATTAGGGTCAATTTTTGCTGCCAAATCTTTGCCAAATGGCTCCACCAGCGGGAAGATTATGCGGCCATAGTTGGACTGCACCGTGAGGCCTTCCACGAAGTCGAATCGCCCGTCGGGGTAGCGGTTGCCCGCGCTGTTTTGGTTGTCGAGGTTGAGCACTTGCAGCAGCGGCAGGTTGGCAATTTTTCCCTCGGTGATGTACGGCACATTGGTGCCCACCACGTCGTCGTGGTACATGATGTTGAAGAGGAAGTTGTCCGAGCTGAGCTGGTAGGCATTGAGGTCGTAAATATTTTTCATCATCAACGCCCATGTGTTGTAGCGGGGCGAGAGGTTGCTTCCCTTGAGCAGCTTTAGGTAGAGCGCTTTTGGCGCAGCCACGCCGTCGTCGTAAAATTCGCCCACGCGGTAGGTTTTTCCGCCCAGCGTGTACTCAAACGCCACAGCCAGCACCTCGTCGTTGGTGAGGGCGCTGGTGAGCGAAATGTAGCCCAGCTGCGCGTTGAAGCTGTACTCGTTGCCCACGGCGAGGCGGCGTGCGTTCTCCACCTTTTCGTAGTCGCGCACCGGCTGCAATCCGTAGGTGCCTTCGAGCACGCCGTTGGCGGTGGCAATGGTGCGCGCAGCGTCGTCGTTCTTGAGCTTGTTGTAGAGCAGGTTGTTTGCATTTTGCGGTGTATTGCCGTTGCCAAGCGTGTCGAGCGCGATGATGTTGCGCGAATTTTCGAAGCGGTAGTTGCGGTTGGTAATCCACACCTCAAGGCGCGTAATCGTAATGCCAGACTGGATTAGCGGCAGGTACCGAAGCGCATTGTTGTACTTCTCACGAAAGTAGCGAGCCAGAAAAAAGTGGCGGTTGGCATCGTACTTGTCGATGGCAATGTCGAACAGCGTAGTTTGCGCACCGCCCTTCACGTTGATGGTCGACGACTGCCCTTTTTGCTCCGACAGCACGCTCTCGATGGTGAGGTGTCCAAACTTCAAATCGGTGCGAAAGCCAAACAGGTTCTGGCTTCCGGTGATGAGCGAGCCGGCGAGTGGCAGGCTCACGTTGCCCGCCTCAATGCGCTGCACAATCTGGTCTTCGTCGCCCTGGTAGTTTATTTTTAGCAAGTCCTGAAAGTTGAACGTGAGGTCGGTGCTGTTCACAAAGTTAATGTTGATGCGGTCTCCGATGGAGCCAGACAGGTTCACCTTCATGTTCACCTTGAAGTCGAAGCCGCCATGCGTGCGGTACTGTTCGGGCACGGTGGGGTTGTCGGTGCGCGTCCAGTTGTAGCCAAAAATGGCCTCCACTTCGCCCTGCAGGTTGAACTTGATGACGTCGCTTCCGAACAGCGATGTCATCACCGACGAGTTGAAGTCAAACGAGGTGGGGATAAGCTTCGACGAGCCGCCCTCGCTGCTGCGTGCCGAGGCGTTCAAATCGTTGTTGCGGCGCGTGTTCCAAGCCTCGCGCACCGAGTTGTTGAACTGGTAGCGGCGGTACTCGTCGCTGTTCATCACCTTTGCCGGCTGGCTGTGCTCGCCCGCGTCCTTTCTGCGAAAGGTGTAGAGGCCGCTCTTTTCGTCGTAGTCCACTTTGTACACGTCCGATTCCTTTACGGTGGGCTGCCAGAGCCGTGCGGTGTCGGCATCGGGCGCAGCCAACCCCTTTGCCGCGCTTGCCGCAAAGATGGCCATAAGGAGTGTCAGTTGACGAAAAATACGAAGCAAAACCGTAATTTGAAATCTGAATTTTGAAATCCGAAAATCCGAAAATTACAACCGCTGCAAAGCCCCGCGCACGAGCTCTTCCACGCTTTGCCGGTTGTTTTGTTTGTAGAGCGCATCCACCACCTTGTCCACGTTGGACTTTGGAAAACCCAACGACAGCAAGGCCGCAGTAGCCTCTTGGCAGGCGCTCGCCGTCGCTGCGTAGATGGAGCCTTGCTCCACGCCCGCCGCCTTGAGTGTTTTATCTTTCAGGTCAACGACGATGCGCTCTGCCGTCTTCAACCCAATGCCCTTGATACTTTTGAGCGTTTTCACGTCGCCAACGGCAATGGCGTTGGCGAGGTCAACGCTGCTCAGCGACGACAGCATAATTCGCGCCGTGGCAGCGCCCACGCCCGATACGCTGATGAGCAGCCTGAACAGCTTGCGCTCGTCCTTGTCGGCAAAGCCGTACAAAATTTGCTCATCCTCGCGCAGCTGCTGATGCAGGTAGAGCATCGCCTCCTGCTTTTCCGACAGGCGCGAGTAGGTTTGCAGCGAGATGTTGACCATGTAGCCAAAGCCCGCCGCCTCTACAACAGCGTAGGTTGGCGTCAGCTCCGCAAGCGTTCCTTTGATGTGTTCGTACATAATTTTTTGCTAATTTTTTTCGACCTCCATCTTCGCAGCCACAAGCGGGTCTTTCGTAAATTCGGCGTAGGTTTTGCGATTTTTGTAGATGTCGACAGCCTTGTAAAGCGCGGCGCGAAACGAGGCTGGCGAGGCCTTGTCCTGACCCGCGAGTTCGTAGTCGGGACCGAGTGCTGGTGCGGTGCGCACGATGGGCAGCCCGCAGGTGCAGCTGATGCCCACCTCCGTGTTGAGCGAGGCAAACGGCGTCAATCCTTGGTCGTGGTACATCGCCAAAACGGCATCGTATTGGCCTGCGCTATTGCTGCCAAAAAAGCTGTCCGAGGGGTATGGCCCAAACGCGAGAATGCCGTTCTTCATCGCGTGCTCCAGCGCAGGCACAATGGCGCTCTGCTCCTCGTTGGCGTAGGTGCCGCCGCTGCCCGCACGCGGGTTGAGGCTGAGCACTGCAATGCGCGGACGGTTCACCAAAAAATCCTGCTGCAACGTTTTGTTGAGCAGCTGCAGGCGGCGCACCAGGCCATCCTTCGTAATTTTCGACGCCACCTGCGATAGCGGAATGTTGCCCGTGGCGACGCAGATGCGCAGCTCGTCGCTCACCAGCAACGACAACAAATCGCGCGTTTCAAAAGCCGTGGCCAGATACTCGCTGTAGCCCGCAAAGCCCTGCCCGCCTGCCACCGGCGAGGGTTGCTTATCGAAGGGCGCGGTAACCAGCGCCTGAATTTTTCCCGCCTTCAAATCCTGCACCGCGGCCTGCAGCGCAGCAATTCCGCCCTGCACCGACATGTCGGTTGCCCTGCCCAGCTCCACCTTCACATCGTCGCTCATCACGTTGATGATGTTGGCGCGTTTGGAGTTGCATTCGTCGGCGGAGCGAATGATGTTGAAGTTGAAATTTTCGGCCTCGCTCACCAGCTTGCGGTGAAACGCCGCCACCTTTGGCGAGCCGTAGAGGATAGGCGTGCACAGCTCCGAGATGCGCAAATCGAGCATCGTTTTGATGATGACTTCGTAGCCGATGCCGTTGATATCGCCCTGCGCGATGCCCACCTTGATTTTTGTTTCAGACATTGCTATTTAATGGTTTACAAACATTTTTCTGCCTTTACTTTGCCCATTTTTCGGCCACAAGCCGTTTTGGGGTAAACGGCAAAGGTACGAATTTTAGCCACGTCCAGCATAGCCAACCTGTTAAAAAAAATAAAATTTGCAAGAAGTGTAGCATATTCAAAAAAAAAACCGTACCTTTGCGCCTTCATGTGAAATTAATTGTTAACCTAATTATTTACAAAAAAAACAATTGCGCAATGAAAAGAAAATTGTCATGCTTAGCAGTTTCGTTAGGCCTAATTGCCGTGTCGTGCGGCAGTCCAGAAAAAATGAAAGATGCGGCCGACCAGGTGAAAACTTCCTGCGAGCCTGCTGCGCTTGAAGCCCACGCAGGCGTGGTGAAGGCGAAGATTAAAGTAACCTTCCCCGAAAAGTTTTTCCACCCTGAAGCAGTGCTCGAGCTCCTGCCTGTGGTGAAGTACGATGGTGGAGAGTTGCCGCTCCCCGCCTACGTCAAAATGCTGCAAGGCGAGAAGGTGAAGGACAACTACGCTGTCATTCCCGAAAAGACTGGCGGCGGCTACGAGCAGGAGTTGTTGTTCAACTTCAACGACTCGCTGAAAGTATCGCAGCTCATGCTGCGTGCGACTCTCATCCTGAAGGATGGCGTGCGGCTGCCCATCCTCGACCGCAAGCTTGCTGACGGTGTGGTGGCCACCTACAAGCAGGCTGAGGTGGCGGCGGTGCCCGCATTCAGCGAAGACGCCTACGTGAAGACGAGCACACTCTCGAAAAATGCCGAGATTAAGTTCGTCATCAACCAAGCCGCAGTGCGCCCTGCAGAGCTTAGCAAGGAGGACGTGAAGCTGCTGCAAAACTTCTTGATTGAAGCCTCGAAGGACAGCAAAAAAACGCTCAAGGGCTTGAGCATTTCGTCCTACGCTTCGCCCGACGGCACCACAACGCTCAACGAAAAGTTGTCGGCCAACCGTGGCAAAACGTCCACCGATGCGCTCAACTCGCAGCTCCAAAAATCGAAGGTGAAGCTCGATGGTAAGCTCGTTGCCGTGGAGCACACAGCCGAGGACTGGGACGGCTTCCAAGAGCTGATGGCCGCCTCCGACATTCAGGACAAAGACCTCGTGCTGCGCGTGCTTTCGATGTACAACGACCCCGATGTTCGCGAGCGCGAAATCAAAAACATCGCCGCCGTGTACAAGGTGATTGCCGACAAAATTTTGCCCGATTTGCGCCGCTCGAAATTGGAGGCAACCGTTGAGATTGACAACCTCGGCGACGACGAAATCAAGGCGCTGGTTGACGCCGGCACGTTCGACAAGCTGAGCATCGAGCAGCTCCTTTACGCCGGCAACACGCTCTACACCGAAGATGCCGACAAAGAAAAAGTTTTCAAAGCTGCCTCCGCTCTCAACGACTTCCGCGCGTGGAACAACCTTGGTGCCATCTACCTCAAGCAAGGTAAAACCGACGACGCAAAAGCTGCGCTCGAATCTGCACAGGCTCTCAACGGCAATGACGCAAAGGTGAAAAACAACCTTGGCTACGTGCTGCTGCTGGCTGGTGGAAAAACCGCCGAAGCTGACCTGCTGCTGGCCTCGGCCGGCCTCGACGAAAGCAAGCAAGGCCTTGCCTACATTGCGATACAGAAGGGGCAGTATGCGCAGGCTGTAACCCTCACCAAGGGTTCGAAGACGGTGAACGAGGCGTTGGCACAGCTGCTCAACGGCAACCTTGACGAGGCTTCATCGGTGCTCGCCGACCTCGACACGCCCAAGGCCAGCTACCTCAAGGCCATCGTTGGCGCACGCAAAAACAGCGAAGCTGACGTGCTCGACAACCTCAACAAGGCCGGCGACCTGAAGGCTGCAGCCAAGACCGACGCAGAGTTTGCGGCGTTCTGGCCGAAAATTCAGTAACAGCCTCGGCGCTCAACGTGGATAAAGCGGACGGCAACATTGCCGTCCGCTTTTTGTTTTGCCATGTCGAAAAATTTTTCTACCTTTGCCACCATTATGCTAACAGCAATACGATACATCGCCACTTCATTCCTGTGCCTGCTCATCACGCTGGGCAGCGCGGGTGCAAGCTTCTACGCCTCGCAGTGCCTGCACAGCAACAGCGTTCAGCTGTCGCTTGTCGCCGAGAGTGAGCCGTGCTGCGAAGCTACTTGCTGTACGCACGACGCGCTATCCAACGGCGTACGTTTTGCCTTTGCCGACCTGTGCTGCACAACCATCGTGGTGCAGCTTTGTGTGGACAACTTCGAGGCGGCCAAAAGCCACACCATGCCTGTGCTGGCGCTGCCTGCCACCATCCCGAATCTTACCGCAACCTGCGCCGACGGCAACGCCGCAAGCGCAAATTTTGCTCCGATTTACCACTTCGAAAAATGCGCCAATGCCGCGTCGGTGCTTCGCCAATGCGGGCAGCTGAGGTTATGATGAAGATGATTGTGCGGTGAAAAAAAATCATCGCATCGCTCCCAAAAATCATCATCCATAACATCACAAAAAACGCATTTAAACACAATGAAAAAAATAGTATTGCTTGCGGCAACTCTTACTGCTGCAAGCGTCGGCGCACAGGACATTCCAACGCCGTTAGACTCGATTATGATGTCGGGCGAGGTGGAAACCGTGCAGGTGTACGGCCGACAAAAGGGCACGTCGGTGTCGCGCATCAACCCCATTCTCACCGAAAAAATTTCGTCCGCAGGGCTGAAAAAGTTGGCGTGCTGCAACATTGGCGAAAGCTTCGAAAACAGCGCCACCGTTACGGTTGGCTTCAGCGACGCGGTGTCGGGCACAAAGCAAATTCGTATGCTGGGGCTGGCGGGCATCTACACGCAGCTGCTCGACGAAAGCCGCCCCGCCATGCGCGGCATTGCCTCGCCCTACGCGCTTGCGTACATCCCCGGCGCATGGCTCGAAAGCCTGCAAATCTCGAAGGGCACATCGTCTGTGGCTGGCGGATACGAAGGGCTGACGGGGCAAATCAACATGGAGTTTCGCAAGCCCACGAGCGAAGACCGCCTGTTTGTGAACGCCTACCTCAACAGCGAGCTGCGCGCGGAGCTCAACCTCAGCTCGGCTTTCGCGCTGTCGCCAACGCTTAGCAGCATTGTGCTGGCGCACGCATCGAGCGATTTCATGCAGGTGGACGTCAACAACGATGGCTTCGCTGACCAGCCCTCGGCGCAGCAGCTCAACGCTGCCAGCCGCTGGCTCTACACGCTTGCCAATGGCGCCGTGCTGCACGCGGGGCTGAACGCGCTGGCCGAGGACAGGCTGGGCGGGCAGATGGGCTTTGACCGCAAGGCCGACCGTAACGACACCGCCAAGTATGGCAGCTTCATCACCAACCGACGCATCAACGCCTACGCCAAGCTGGGCAAGGCTTTTGGAAGCAACGCGCAGCACAGTGCGGCGCTGGTGGCCGACTATGCGTGGCACGAGCAGCAGTCGTTTTTTGGCCAAAAAGTTTACAACGCCACGCAGCATTCGACCTACCTCAACGCCTTGCTGCTGCTGGGTTTGGCAGAGCATCACAGCGCGAGCTTCGGGCTGAATTTGCGCGGCGATTTTTACGACGAGGACTACCAATTTGGCAGCCGCGCCGTTGGCAACAAGAGCTGGCTACTGCACCAAAACGAAGGCGTGGCGGGCGCTTTCGGCGAGTACACCTACCAGCTGCACGACAAGCTCACCGCCATTGCCGGATTGCGTGCCGACTACCACAACCTCCACGGATTTTTTGCTACGCCTCGCCTGCACGTGAAGTACAACGTTACGCCATCGCTCGTGGCGCGCGCCTCGGCAGGTCGCGCGTTGCGCTCGCCCAACGTGTTTGCCGACAACCTGTGGGCGCTGGCCAACCGCCGCGACATCGTGGCCGTGGAGCGTCCCCAAATGGAGGATGCGTGGAACTTTGGCCTTAGCCTCACGGCCTACCTGCACCACAACGACGAGGAGTTTGCCACGATTGGCGTGGACGTGTTTCGCACGCAGTTCGTCAACCAGCTCATCGTTGACCAGGAGGTGAGCGGCAACCAAATTCTCATCTACAACCTCGACGGGCGCTCGTTTGCCAACAGCTATCAGGTTGACATGAGCGTGCAGCCGGTGGAGAGGCTCGAAGTGTTTGCCACCTTTCGCTACAGCGACACGCGGGTTCAGCTGCGCGAGGCAGGCTTTGCGCAAAAGCCGCTCGTGGACAAGTTCAAGGGCCTGCTCAACGTGTCGTACGCCACGCGCTTCAACCGCTGGATGTTTGACGTAACGGCGCAACTCAACGGCCAGATGCGATTGCCCGGCAGCAGCTACGTGAACTACGACTACGGTGTGGGCAACGGCTACTCGCCCATCTACCCCATGTTTCTTGCGCAGGTAACGCACAAAATCCGAGCTGTTGAGCTGTACGTAGGCTGCGAAAATATTGGCAACTACATGCAGCAGCATCCCGTGATTTCTGTCGCCTCGCCTTCGTCCGACGACTTCAACGCCGGCGTGGTGTGGGGGCCGCTGATGGGAAGAAAATTTTACCTCGGAGTTAGGTGGAAGATATAGCTGCCCCGAACACCTCCTCAAATTTTTCGCACACAATCGCCCTCACCTCATCCATGCTCAGCCCGCGCCCCAGCTCGTTTGCGAGCGATGTAACGCCCTTGTCGGTGAAGCCGCAGGGGTTGATGAGGGCGAAGCATCGCAGGTCGGTGTTGACGTTGAGGGCGAAGCCGTGCATGGTAACGGCGTGCGAGCAGCGCACGCCAATGGCGCAGAGCTTGCGGGCACGCGGGCTGTGAGGGTCGAGCCACACGCCTGCGGCCTGCGGCAGGCGTGTGGCGTGCAAGCCGTAGGCAGCAACGGTGCGGATGACCACCTCTTCGAGCCGCTCCACGTACTGCTTCACGCCAATGCCCAGCTGGTCGAGGCGCAGGATGGGATAGGCCACCAGCTGGCCGGGGCCGTGGTAGGTGATGTCGCCGCCGCGGTTGGTTTTGACCAGCTCGGCCTGCATGGATTGCAGCTGCAGCGCGTCCGCAAGGAGGTTGGCCTCGTGGCCATTTTTGCCCAGCGTGTACACGTGCGGATGCTCCACGAAGAGGAGGAAATTTTGGCTGCGCTCGCTGCGAGATTTCTCGTCTACGAGCTGGGCGTGCAAGATTTCTTGCTGCTGCCAGGCTTCGCGGTAGCTGAGGGTGCCTAAGTTGATGCGGGTGAATAGGGGGGGCATGGGGTGATGGTTTTTATGGGCAAAGGTAGTGAAAATGGTTTTGAGATTTGAGATTAGGGATTTGAGATTGTTCCGCACAGGTTGCCCATTATGAGGAGCTGATACCAAGCCGCTATCAAGATAATGGTTTTGATAGCAGTTTAGTCTGAGGTTTTGCAATGGGTTAGATTGTAGCATGGAACCTCATTTTCACCTCAATTTTCAAACAAAACAACCTCAGTAGAAACGCGGCATGACACGTCTCTACAACCTCATTACCTCATTAAAATTACAATGAGGTAATGAGGTTGAGAGCTATTATTCTCCCTCGGCTACTGAGGTTGTTTTGTTGAAGAAAATTAGGTTGAAATGAGGTTTGCTGCCACTGTCCACCCATTGCAAAACCGTATTTTTGCAGGCAACCTTAGTAGTCAGGGATGCGTGTGTGGTCTTGCGCACAGAGCACAAGCCTCTGCCCTGCCATAAAAACGACCTCCGACCCCATAATTTATGAGGTCG
>JAITOI010000020.1 GCA_031289995.1 Prevotellaceae bacterium
GCAGCCTGACTATCGCCCCGCATTTGTGCTGCTTGATACCGAAAATGTAGTGAATAGTGAATAGTGAATAACGAATAGTGAATAGTGAATAGTGAATAACGAATAATTAATACCGTGTCGGATGAAAAATCTTGTTTTATTTTGTGTGGGATTTTTGCTGGCGGCAAGTGTTGACGCGCAGCGCAGCGTGCTTGACCTGTCGGGCACATGGGGCTTTCGCATCGACCGCGAGGACGTTGGCGTGGCCCAAAAATGGTTCAGCTCAGCCTCGCTCGGCGACAGCGTGACGCTGCCCGGCTCGATGCCCGAAAACCTGAAGGGCGACGTGCCAAGCCTTACCACGCGCTGGACGGGCAGCCTTTACGACAGCTCGTTCTACAAGGAACCGCGCTACGAAAAGTATCGCCGCGAGGGCAACGTGAAGTTCCCGTTTTTCCTCACGCCCGACCGGCACTACGTGGGCGCCGCGTGGTACAGCCGCGAGGTGGTGCTGCCCAAATCGTGGGCTGGGCAACCCGTCGTGCTGCGCATGGAACGGCCGCACATCGTAACCCGCGTGTGGGTTGATGGCGCAGAGGTGCAGGGCGAAATTGTCAACTCGTTTTGCGTGCCGCACAGCTACAACCTCGGCAAGCTCAAGGCCGGCAAGCATCGCATCAGCGTGCGCATCGACAACCGCCTCACCGAAGACATCAACGTGGGGCAAGATTCGCACAGCATCACCGACCAAACGCAGGGCAACTGGAACGGCATGGTGGGGCAGCTGCTGCTCGAAGCTGTGCCGCTTGTAAGCCTTGACGACATTCAGGTTTACCCCGACCTTGCCGCCAAAAAAGCGGTGGTAAAAATCAGGCTCAGCAGCGACGCATCGGGCAGCATCACGCTGTCGGCAGCGAGCTTCAACAGCCGCGTGCAGCACGCTGTGCCGCCCGTGGAGCAAGGGTTTTCGGCCTCCGGCAAGAGCCGCGAAATCACGATGGAGCTGCCGATGGGTAGCGACATGCAGACCTGGGATGAGTTCTCGCCTGCGCTCTACCGGCTACGCGCGGAGCTGAGGATTGGCAAGGCTTCCGACACTCGCGAGCTGCAATTTGGCATGCGCGAAATCAGCATCAACGGCAAGTATTTTTACGTCAACGGTCGCCAGGTGATGCTGCGCGGAACCGTTGAGAACTGCGACTTCCCGCTCACCGGCTACGCGCCGATGGACGTGGATGCCTGGGAGCGCGTGTTCCGCATTTGCCGCAACCACGGCCTTAACCACATGCGCTTCCACTCGTACTGCCCGCCGCAGGCCGCTTTTCTTGCCGCCGATTTGGTGGGCTTTTACCTGCAACCCGAAGGCCCCAGCTGGCCTAACCACGGCTCATCGCTGGGCGACGGCAAGCCGATTGACCAGTTCCTGCTCGACGAAACTATCCGCATGGGCAAGGAGTACGGCAACCACCCGTCGTACTGCATGCTCGCCTGCGGCAACGAGCCGCGCGGACGCTGGGTGGCCTGGGTGAGCAAGTTTGTGGACTACTGGAAAGCTACCGACTCGCGCCGCGTCTACACCGGCGCATCGGTGGGCGGAAGCTGGGCATGGCAACCCGCCAGCCAGTACCACGTGAAGGCAGGCGCACGCGGGCTTGCGTGGGGCCGGCAGCCCGAAACGATGTCGGACTATCGCGCCCGCATCGACTCCGTGAAGCAGCCCTACCTGTCGCACGAAACGGGGCAGTGGTGCGTGTTCCCGGACTTCGACGAGATGAAAAAATACACCGGCGTGAACAAGGCGCTCAACTTCGAGCTGTTTCGCGAAGACCTCGCCGACCACGATATGACCCCGCTTGCCCACGACTTCCTGATGGCATCGGGCAAGCTGCAAGCGCTGTGCTACAAGCACGAAATTGAGAAGACGCTGCGAACGCCCGGCTACGCTGGCTTCCAGCTGCTGTCGCTCAACGACTACTCCGGTCAAGGCTCGGCGCTGGTGGGCGTGCTCAACGTGTTCTTCGAATCGAAGGACTACATCACGCCCTCCGAATTTCGCCGCTTCTGCAACAGCACCGTGCCGCTGGCGCGAATGCAAAAGTTTACGCTCGGCAGCAGCGATACGCTCCGCGCCAGCATCGAAGTGGCGCATTTTGGCACTGCGCCGCTAACGGCCGCACAAGCGGTGTGGACGGTGAGCAACGAGTACGGCGTGGTGCTCGCACAGGGCGAGCTGCCGAAAGCGGACATCCCCATCGGCAGCTGCTTCGCCTTGGGCGCCATTCAGCTACCGCTGCAAGCCTTGGTGGATAAGGCTTCGCGGCTGAGCTTGCAGGTAGAAATTGCGGGCACGGAGTTCGCCAACGACTGGAATTTTTGGGTGTATCCGCCCGTGGCGCAGCCGGAAATCAGCGCCGACGTGCACATCTGCGAGCAGCTCGACGAGCAGGCGCAGCAAGCGCTGGCGCGGGGCGAAAAGGTGCTGCTGCTGGCGGCGGGCAAGGTGGAGTATGGCAACAATATTGTGCAGCATTTTCAGCCCGTGTTCTGGAACACCTCGTGGTTCAAGATGCGCCCACCGCACACTACAGGCATCCTCGTAAACCCCGCCCACCCTGCGTTTGCGAGCTTCCCAACGAGCTACCATAGCGACTTTCAGTGGTGGGAGCTGGTGCAGGGAACGCAGGTGATGCAGCTCAGCGATTTTCCCAAAGGATTTCAGCCGCTGGTGCAGTCTATCGACACCTGGTTCCTCAACCGCAAAATCGGAATGCTCTTCGAGGCCAACGTGGGCAAGGGACGGCTGATGGTGTGCAGCATGGACATCCAGCGCCAGCTCAACGAGCGCCTCGCCGCACGCCAGCTGCGACACAGCCTGCTGCGCTACATGCAGTCCAACAAATTTCGCCCCGCGCACGCCGTGCCGCTCGCCGATGTGCAGAATCTTTTTACCAAAGAATCGGAGCGCGTAAAAACCTACACGCAGGATGCACCGGATGAGCTTAAGTAGCGGCAGATTCTCGAACAATTTTCAGCTGCTGTTTCGCGACTTCGCCGAGTTTGTGCGGCGCGACTTCCACCTCCAAGCCTACGCCTACACCGTGCTGGTGGCCGCCGTCAGCATCGCGGTGATTTACGGCACGGCCTGGGGCACGAACTTCGAGCTGGGCAAGCTGCCGCTGGGCAACGTGTACTCCAACCACCTGCTGCGCTACGTAGGGCTATACTTTTTGGTGGCCGTGCCCACGCTGCTCATGCGGCGCCAATACTCGCTTTTGCGCAAGCCTGCGTTCTACCTCAAGTCGCTATTTTTTGTCGGGTTGCTCAGCTGCGTTGATGCGTTTTCGTGGCGCTCGGTGATTAGCTTCGACAGCTACACCTCCATCGAGAGCCGCTACCTCTTCAAGCTGCTGTGGCGAATGCGCTACCTCCTGCTGGTGCTGCCGCTGCTCGTTGTGCTGCGCCTCGCCGTCGACCGCGACGTGAAGGGGCTGTACGGATTGTGCAGCGGCAACCACCACATCAAAGCCTACCTGAGCCTGTACGTGGTGGTGGTTCCGCTGCTCATCGTCGCCTCGTTCACGCCCGATTTTTTGTCGTACTACCCCAACTACAAGCCCTGGATTTTCAGCGATGTTTTTGGCCGCCCCACCTGGCTCAACGCGGCCATGTTCGAGAGCGTTTACATGTGCGACTTCATCATGGTGGAGCTGTTCTTTCGCGGCGCATTAGTCATTGGCATGGCGTCAACGCTGGGGCGCAGCGCGGTGCTGCCGATGATAACCGTGTACGTTGCGCTACACTTCGGCAAGCCAATGCTGGAGTCGATGTCCGCGCTTTTTGGCGGGTACTTTCTGGGCGCAATGGCCTACCAAACGCGCCACATCTGGGGCGGCGTGGTCATCCACATGGGGATTGCGCTGCTGATTGAATTGCTGAGGTTTTTTGAGCATTATGGGCTGGGGGTTGGGTGAGGGTTATCCACGAATTTTTAGGCGTCCTGCATGGCGCATGGGTGCAGGACGTGCCCTGAAGGAGGTCTGTGCTCCGTGCGCAATGCAAAATGCTTAGAATAGCACCTCAAAAAAAGTTTTAACCAATGTTGTCAAGCGCATCAGCGCGGAACTTGGCTTGCCCGACATCATCATCTACACTACCCGCCACACCTTTGTCACCGTGGGCTTATTACGCTTGTGTAGCAGCTTGCAGAGCGCCGTTACTTCGCGTTCTACTTTTTGGTGCGATGTAAACCTACGTGAACTACCAATTTATCGTCTTTTTCCAACTTCAAAACGTCTCTCCGTCCCCGCTCATACTTCAAAAATTGTTTGCAAATAGCATGCAAATATAAAACAATTCGGCCACCTACAATGTCCTGTAAGTGGCCGATTTTTCACCTTGTCGGGGTGGCCGGATTTGAACCGACGATCTCCTGCTCCCAAAGCAGGCGCGATACCGGGCTACGC
>JAITOI010000053.1 GCA_031289995.1 Prevotellaceae bacterium
CACACCGACCCCGCAGAAATTAAGCGCAACCTCATCGCGCAGCTCACCGCACCCGTGCGCTGGACGCAGATTGTGCAGGCCATGCTCGCCGACGGCGCGTCGCACTTCGTGGAGCTTGGACCGGGCAACGTGCTGCAAGGCTTGGTGAAAAAAGTGAGCCGCGAGGCCCTAACCGAAGGCATGCAGTAGCCATGAGCTTGCGAAATCAACCACCCCCCATCGCGCTGCCGCAAACGCTGCGCTACGTACGGCCAGAGGTGCACAAGCTGGACAACGGCGTGGCGCTGCACGTCATCAACACCGGCTCGCTCAACGTGCTGCGCGTGTCGCTCGTATTCGGCGCTGGCTCTCGCTTTCAGCAGCAGAGGCTGGTGGCGCGTACTGCCCTCTACATGCTGAGCGAGGGCGGCGCAGCTGGCCTGTCGGGGGCGCAAGTAGCCGAACAGTTCGACCACGCTGGCGCCTCCTACGAGCTCAACATCGACAAGGATTTTGCGATGCTAACCGTCTACTCGCTGTCGCAACATTTGCCCAAGGTGCTGCGCACGCTGAGCGACGTCGCGCTGCATCCCGCCTACGATGCCAACGCGCTGCGCACCTACTGCGCCAAGCGAAAGCAGCGCCTCAGCATCGACAAGCAAAAGGTGAGCTACCTTGCGCGCGAGCAGCTGCTGGCGCAAATCTACGGCCACCAGCATCCCTACGGCAGCTACGCCGTACCCCAGGATTACGACTGCATAGAGCGCGAGCAGCTGGTAGCGTTTCACCAGCAATTTTACACCGCTGAGCGATGCAGCATCGTGGCCGCGGGCAACATTTCGGACGAGGCGGTGCGGCAAATTATCGACAGCTTTTCGCCGCTTCCCGCATCGCGCAACGCCAGCAACGACGCGCCTTTTGCGCACAGCGAAGCCGACAATCGCCCGCTGCTGCACATCGAAAAACAGGGCACCGTGCAGAGCGCCATTCGCGTGGGCTGCGAGCTGTTTGGCAAGGGACATACCGACTACGCTGGCATGCACGTGCTGTCGGTGATTTTGGGCGGCTACTTCGGCTCGCGCCTGATGCGCAATCTGCGCGAAGAAAAGGGCTACACCTACGGCGCCTACGCCACGATGGTCAACTTTCAGCAGGCGGGACACCTCAGCATCAACGCCGAGGTGGGCAAAGAATTTAGCCGCGCGGCGCTAACCGAAATCTTTGCCGAAATGCAGCGTCTGCGCGACGAGCCAATCTCGGACGGCGAGCTGACGCTGGTACGCAACCACCTTTGCGGCGACATCATGCGCTCGCTCGACGGCGCGTGGGCGCTGGCCGACACAGCCGTTGACGACGTTCAGTGCCGCCTCGCCGAGCCTTACATCCTCCGCTTTTTCGACACCGTCAAAACCATCTCATCCGAGCAGCTGCAAGGGCTGGCGAGGAAGTACCTCAGGCCGGAAAACATGCGATGCGTGATAGCGGGATGATTCCAAGATTTGAAAATTTGAAAATTTGAAAATTTGAAGATTGCCTATGTCTTCATTCTGTAAATTCTGAAATTCTGAAATTCTGTAAACGCTAAACTTCTGTAAATTCTGAAACTCTGAAATTCTGTAAACGCTAAACTTCTGCAAATTCTGAAACCCTGTAATTCTGTAAAACAAATGCTACGACTACAAATTGCCACCGCCATTCTCCTTGCCTGCACTGCTCCCGCAGCATGGGCACAGGCCGACGCGCCCGACCACGTGTGGCCAGATTCGCTCAACACAGCACGAGATGCCAGCTACCTCACCGACGTGGAGCGCGAGGTTATTCACGAGCTGAACAAGGTACGCAGCAATCCACCGGCGTACGCCCGCCGCCTGAAGGCCGAGCGGAGCTCCTACGATGGCAAGCTGATACGCAGGCCAGGCGCGGTGGACATCCTCACCACCGAAGGCGTACGCGCCCTCGACGAGTGCATTGCCGCGCTGGAACGCGCACAGCCGCTGCCTTTGCTGCACCCGTCGGAGTGCCTGTCGCAGGCATCGCGACTGCTGGCCCGCGACCAGTCGTCAAGCGGAAAAACGGGGCACAGCGGCAGCGACGGCAGCACCATGACCAGCCGCATAGAAAAGTATTGCGGCAAGCGCCACACCGCCACCGCTGAGAACATCAGCTACGGCTACTCGCAGGCGCAGGCCATCGTGTACCAGCTGCTCATCGACGACGCTGTGGCCTCGCGCGGGCACCGCAAAAACATCATGAACGACGCCTACAATAGCTGCGGATGCGCCACGGCCAGCCACTCCCGCTACGGATGGCTGTGCGTGATGGATTTCGGATTTTTGAAAATTTAAGCGCTCTGCATGGCGCACGGGTGTTACGTTTTCCTCGAATGAGGCCTGTGCTCCGTGCGCAGCAAGACGCAAGCTGGACACCGTCCGCAGGCTGCGCTTCGCTTGCCTGCGGACGGCAATACACCGCGTTTTGCGCACGGAGCACAGGCCTCAATTCGCGGCACCACCCTGCACCCGTGCGCCATGCAGAACACTTAAAATTTTGATGCAGTTGCCCCACAACATTTCCACCCACTCCGAACCCCACAAAAAACAAAATTCCCAACACCTCTCGGTGTCGGGAATCTTTGTCCGTTGGAACTTAGCAATGGCTTACTATTGGCAAACAACCTTGTAGGTGCCATCTTTATAAGTCGTGCCTTCGAGGTCGCCATCTGCTGTCACGCCTGCGCCTGTCGCAGGATAGCCAGTCGGAGCACTACCTTCGTCGAACTCGTTAGGATAAAGCGATGACACCTTATCGGCACCACCGTTTTTGTCCAACTTGTACACCTTGCACTTCTTCACTGCTGTCACTGGATCGTCGCCACCACCGCAAGCGGAGAAGCACACCACCGCGCCGAACATCAGCGCCATTGCAACTAAACTCTTTTTCATAATGTTTGATGAATTTAAATTGGTTATTAAATTGTTAGTTTGTGGGTGCAAAG
>JAITOI010000059.1 GCA_031289995.1 Prevotellaceae bacterium
TGCAGCCGGTTGACATCAGTGACAATACCCGGCAGCGTTACAAGTATTGGCAGATATGCTTTTTACGGGTGTCGCTCTCTGACTTCAATAAGTATCCCAGACAGCGTTACCGGTATTAGCAAAGGTGCATTTAAGGATTGCCGCGCTCTAACTTCAATAGTCATCCCAAGTAGCGTTACCAGCATTGGTGCGTGGGCTTTTAGCAGGTGCTACGGGCTGAGGGAAGTGCTCATCCCCAACGGCGTTGCCAGCATTGGTAATAGCGCTTTTGAAAATTGCAGCGCGCTGAGGGAGGTCATAATCCCCAGTAGCGTTACCTATATTGACTGGTGGGTGTTTAGCGGTTGTAGCGGGCTGACGAAGGTATCTATCCCCAGCAGCGTTACAGAGATTGGCAATGGCGCATTTAGCTTCTGTCGCTCGCTGGAGGAGGTGAGCATCCCCAGCGGCGTTACTCGCATTGGCATATATGCTTTTGAAGATTGTAGCGGGCTAACCTCAGTAGTAATCCCCAGCGTTACCTTTGTTAATGAGAAGGCATTTTACGGTTGTCGAGGGCTGACAAAGGTAATCATCTTGCAACCGAAACCCCAGGGGAGCATATATGGTAGTGCATTTGACGAAAAGAGCCGGCGCACCTGCACCTTGTTCGTGCCGGCGGGCAGCGTGGAGGCATACCGAGCGGCGGAGAGGTGGAGGGGGTTTGGGAACATAGAGCCGATACCGGAAGAATAAATTATTTATCAAGTATAAATATTATGAAAAACAACATTCAACCAACCATTGGCGTTGTAGAGACACGGCATGCCACGTCTCTACTGCTTTGCCTTGCCACCGCCGCCCTGCTGGGCACAAACGCGGCGTAGCGCACAACGTCTCTACTCACCAGAAGCGACAGCTGCACCTACAGCAGTTGGGACGAAGACCAATACGGTCGCTTGTTCTCATGGGAGTTGCGCCAGCGCCCCCTGATGATTCAAATCCATCTCCACCACCCTCCCCAAAAACTCCCGCGCCTTCTCATGCTTGCCAAGCCCCAAATATCCCAGCCCCATCACGTAGCAGCAGTGTATCCGGTTGCGCTTGTTGAGGTCATCCTCCCAGATGGCGAGGTCGGGCAGGGAGACGGCGAAGTAGTCGATTTTGCAGTCCTCCGGCAGGTGTTTTTCGCCGTGGGCGATGAGCTTGTCGAAGCGGCTGCGGGCTTTGTCCTCGTCGCCCAGCGCACGCCAGGCCAGCCCTTGGTAGAATATTTTGTCGGGCTGCTGGTCGTTGTAGAAGAAGGCCTGCTGCGGCTCGGACGAACCCACCGTGGCCTTGCTGAAGTAGTGCAGCGCCTTGTCCTCGTTGCCCATGGCGCGGTGCGCGAGGCCGAGGTAGTAGTGGATGTCGTTCTCCTCGGCGCCGGTGAGCTTGCCCTCGCCGAAGCTGTGCGGGTAGGTTTCGGCCGCCTCCAGCAGCTGTACAGACGTGGCGTGCCGCGTCTCTGCCATCGCCTTCTTCGCCAGCTCCACGCAGGCGATGATGTGCTGCCCGGGCACCTTGCCCTCGCCGCCTTCCCAGGGGTGAAACTGCCGGCTGTAGATGAGCCGCAGCGCGTCCTCGTGCCGCCCCAGCAGGTTGAGTAGCGTGATGCGCTCGATGCACAAGTCGTCGCGCTGCTCCACCGCCTCGGCGTGCAGCTCCAGCAGCTGCAGGCGCTCGGCGTGGGGCTTGCCCAGCTTCTTGTAGAGCTGGTCGAGCTCCATCAGCAGGCGGGCGTCGCTGGTGTCGAGGTCGAACGCCTTTTCCAGCAGCTCCTGCGCGCGAGCTTTTTCGCCCCGCTTGTTGTAGTAGGCCAGCGCCAGATTGCGCAGCACCGTCGGGAAGCTGCCGTTGATTTTCTGCGAGGCCTCCCAGCACTCGATAGCCTCGTCGTACTGCCGCGCGGCGTACCAAAAGTTGCCGAGGTAGTACAGCGCCTTGTAGTCGGCGGGGTTGTGGTCGATGGCGTGCTGCAAGACCACGACCTCCTCGATGCGGTTGGGGAAGCAGCCGTCGGGCGACATGTCGAATGCGGCTTGCAGGGCATCGCGGCTGCCGGAATAGTAGGCAATGAAGTACTGCAGCATCGGGTAGTTCGCGTCGCACTGCTGCAACAATTCCACCGCCTCATTGAGCATCCCCGCGCTCGCAAAATCAATGGCGTACTCGATGTAGGCATGGGCGTTTCCGTGCATCAGCGCGTTCATTTCGGCGAGCGTTTCGCAGCTGCTTGTCAGCAAATATTTTTCGAACCGCAGGCCCATGTTGAAGCTGTCGAGGGCGAGCGAATCCTCAATCCAGCGCAGGGCTTCGTCCCTTCGTCCCAGCTGGCGCAGGATGGACGATTTGAGCTGCCGCGCCTTGTGGTTGTGCCAGTTTCGGACCAACGACAGCTCCACCAATTCCAGCGCCTGCCGCAAGTTGTGCTGCATCTCGATTTGCGCCAGCGCGAAGTAGGCCGCATCCTGCCAGGCCGCATTCCACGCGCTTTTGTAGAGCACCTCGTAGGCCTCCTCGTCGCGCCCCTGCATGCGCAGCGACCAGCCCAGGTTGTAGAGCGGCTCGCCGTCGTAGGGGTTGGGGTTGCGCTCGACGAGGGTGTCCACCGCGCGGCGGAAATGCAGCTCCGCCTTGGCGAACTGTCCGCGCCGCATGAGCCATAGGCCCATCGCGTTGTTGCATCGCACGTCGCTTGGCTCGCGGCGCAAGGCCTCGGCGTAGTAGTCGGTGGGGCTGTAGGTGGCGTGGCGGTACTGCTCGAGGTGCAGGCCGGTGAGGTAGAGCTGCTCGATGGACGTAATGTCCTGCGGCATTTTCGCAGCCTTGGCAGGCTCGGGAAGCGGCTTGTGCTCGGGCTTGTCGAGCTGATAGCGGACAAGTTGGTGGCCGCATTCGTCGATTATTTCCACGGAGATATCCCCTACCACACCTGACGCGCAATCCAAGTCCAGCACGCAAGTGTAGGGCTTATCGGGCGACACGTCGAAAGTTTTTTCGACCAAAATTTTACGACCGTGGCGCCAAATTTGCCGCACGTTTTTCTGCGCCGATGTGGTGTAGACAATCACCGTTGCACGGCCGTTTTCCAGCTCCACGTTGAGCATCGCTTCCTTCGTTGCATTCTTCACGCTGCCCAGCTCGGCGTAGGGCATGAAGTACTGCGACCATGCCCTTTCCTCGTAGGGTTGCAGCCACGAAAAGTCGGGCTGGTTGTCGGTAAAAACGCCCGTCATCAGCTCGATGTAAGGGCCGTCCTCGTCCGTGAGATTTCTGTCCCAGGCCTTGCCGAACTCGCCGCATCCCCATGTCCACTGCTTCTTGCCGGGGCTGACGTGATGGTTGGCCACGTGCAGCAATCCCCCGCGGGTGTTGGTTTCGTAGCCGCCCACAAAATCGTACTTCGACTTGATGGCCATGTACGAGGTGGGCACGGGGATGTTTTTGTACTGCGAAATATCCACGCCCGCCGAGTAGTCCTGCTTGTAGTACGTGCCGGTGGCGATGGGGAACGAGCTCACGTCGCGCTTGCCGTGGTCGAAGACGGCGTGCACGTCGGGTGGGAAAACGGAGTGGTAGTTTTCGTGCACCACCACCGCCGGATTAGCCCACCACAAAAAGGTTTGCGGGAAGGGCGTGCGGTTGTAGAGCTTCACGTTTATCTCGATGTAGGCCTTGCCCGGATAGAGGCGGAAGCCCTGCATCCCCTTGGTGCGCAACATCCGCTCCAGCTCGCTGCACCAAATGGTTTGGCTGCCGTCGTCGTGCTTCTCGATGTAGAAATCCGTTGGCAAAAACGTGCTCGGGCGATGGTGCTGCGGCCAGTTGAACTCAATGCCGCCCGAAATCCAAGGCCCGGTAAGCCCCACCAGCGCTGGCTTCACCACCTGGTTGTAGTACACAAAGTGGCGCTGCTTCAGCTTGTCGTAGGCCATGTGCACGCGTCCGCCAAGCTCGGGCAAAATCATCACCTTGATGTACTCGTTTTCGATGAACAGCGCGTGGTACAGCTTCTCCGTTTTGACGTCGGCGATTTTCTCGACCACCGCGTACGGATACACCGCACCGCTGCTGCCTTGGTAGACGCGCTTCTCGAGGAAGATGGGATTTTTTTCCTCCTTCCCGATCTCGTAGGTGGGCAACAAAATGTCCTCCTCCCACGCCCGCACTTCCGACTCGAAGACGGTGGGACGCACTAAATATTCCGTTATTTTTTCCATGCTATTTGACTAAAATTTTTTCCAATTCTTCCAAGCTCTTGCCCTTGGTTTCGGGTAGCATACGCTTCACAAAAATCAATCCGGCGAGGCAGATGCCGCCGTACACCCAGAAGGTTCCCGCCGCGCCCAGCCCGCTGTTGAGCAGCGGAAAGGTGTAGGTGAGCAGCGTGCAGGCCGTCCACAGCGCGAAGGTGGACACGGCCATCGCCGCGCCGCGAATGCGCGTGGGAAAAATTTCGGACAGCACCACCCATACCACCGGCGCCAGCGTCATGGCGTACACCGCAATGGCGAGCACCACCAGCACCAGCATTGCCACGCCCTGCAAGCCGACGAGGTATCCTGCGCCCATGGCGGCGTAGATGATGGTTAGGCCGCAAGCGCCGAACAGCATCAGCGCGCGCCGGCCAATGCGGTCGACCAGCGCCATGCCCACCAGCGTGAAGACGACGTTGGTAACGCCCGTTACGACGATGTTCATCAGGATGTCGGTAACCTCGTAGCCCGCTGCGGCAAACACTTCCTGAGCGTAGTTGAAGATGACGTTGATGCCACACCACTGCTGGAACACGGCGAGCACCACGCCAATCACCAGCACGCGCCGCAGGCCTTTGAATTTCGGTGCGCGAGGCGATGCAACACGCCGCTGCGCCACCGCCTGCATCTCGCGCCGCGAGGCAAGCCAGCGCGGACTTTCGGGCACGGTAAACATGGCCACGAAGAACACAACCGCCGGCACAAACGCTGCCCAAAACATCCATCGCCAACCCATTTGTCCGTTCCACGAATCAAGGATGGCAGCCGCCGTAGAGCCTGCAGGCACCGCGTCGGCAATGAGCCAGTTCACGACTTGCGCCGCCAAAATTCCGAGCACAATGGTGAGCTGGTTGAGCGACACGAAGCGTCCACGGATGTTGGTGGGCGCGACCTCGGCGATGTACATCGGCGAGATGTTCGACGCCACGCCAATGCCCACACCGCCCAGCAATCGGAACAGGTTAAACACCGCAAAGCTGCTGGTGGCGCCGGTTCCGACGGCTGCCACCATGAACAGCGCCGCCGCCGTAATCAGCAATTTTTTGCGCCCGTAGCGGTCGCTCAGCGTGCCCGACACCATCACGCCAACAAGGCATCCGATGAGGGCGCTGGCCATTGCCCAGCCCTGCAACGACGGGCTGTCGGCGATGCCAAAGAACTGCTCGTAGAACGGCTTTGCGCCGCCAATCACCACCCAATCGTAGCCGAACAAAAAGCCACCCATTGCCGACGCAATGGCGATGAAGTAGAGGTAGGTCGAATTGAAATCTTTAGTCATACGTATATAATTGTTTTAATTCATAAAGTAAAAATTCGAGCGCAAAGGTAAAGCATGTATTGCAAATAAATAATGGAGTTTTCAACAAAAAATATGGACTTTTCGTTTACCTACCCTTTCGGAGGGAAAAATCCATAAAAAAAATATTTTGTCTATATTTTATGTGACAACTACTACGTATCTTGCATTTCATGAATATTTAGCGTGCCGATGATGACAAACGGCTAAAATTCAAAATGATAAAGAATAGTATTTGTCCATAAACAAGAAAAAAAACAAAAATGAAAACATTCACGAGCAGATTATTTTTTGCGGCAGCAGCGCTGACGCTTTATTCGGCCGGCGTTGCGGCGAAGGAACAGGTGGTGGTGAGCACCCAAAACACCATGCTAATTTTGCGGGTCTC
>JAITOI010000062.1 GCA_031289995.1 Prevotellaceae bacterium
ATACACGCCGCCGCCCTTGCCTCGCCCTGCGCCGCAGTCTGCAATGGCCGAGAGGTAGACGCTTGCCTGAGGTGCGGCATATATGGCACCACCGTTAACGTCGGCGTAGCAGTGGGCAATGTTGCAGCCGTCCATCAGCAGCAGCGAGCCGGCCTTGGCGCTCATGGCCACCGCACCGCCAATGCTGTCGGCGCGGCATCCGTCGATGTTCAGGTTGTGCAGGCGCAGCGTGTCGAGCGCATCGGGCACGCTGTACTCCACGCCTCCGCCCACGCGCCAGCTGGCGTAGGGCTGCGTGGTAGCGCTGTTGGGGCCTTGCAATCGCAGGTTGCGGATGGTGGTGTGCAGCGTGTCGGCAATGGCGATGTGCCGCGCGTCAACGTCCGCACCCTCGGCGTAGCGTAGCGTTACGCTGCCCGCGCCCTCAATCAGGAGGTGGTATGGATGGGCGGCAACGTTGGCCGGAAATTCGAGGAACGGGTCAGCCACCTGCTGGTATTCGCCTGCGGCAATGCGGAACGTTACATCGCCCGCCAAGCCGCCGTAGGTAATGGCTTCCTGCGCGTCGGCAAAGCTGGCAAAGTTGGTGGTGTCGGTGGTTGCGAAGCCAATGGTGTAGTCGCCTTTTAGCGGCGCAGGCGGCGCTTTAATCACCGCCTGCACTACAATCGAAGGAGACTTGAGCGCTTCGAAGGACACAAAAAATAGCGTATCGCCAATGCCTATCGAGCTTGCAGCTGTCAGCGTGAAGCCCCTGTTACCCGCGGGCGCGGGGCGAATGGCCGTTACGCGCACCATGGCGCTGCCCTTGTACACGCCAATGCTGTCGGCGCGGTTGAGGATGTTGACCTCGCCCACGTAGCTGGTTTTGGAGTTGAGGAAGAGGCGGTCTATCACCGGCGTGGCGCTCTGCCAGCCCAAGTAGGGCAAGGTTTTTCGGTCGCGAATAGCCCAAGTGTCGGCGAAGTCCCAGCTGTAAGTTTCCTGCTTTTTTAGGTCGGGCAGCGACTTGTTCAGCCCTTGAAAATTGTCGGCCGTGCCCGATGTTGCGCTACCGTTTATTTTGAGGCTGTCGAGGGCAAGGCCGTTGACAATAATGGTGGTGGTGTCGACCGCTGCGTCGCCCACTAACCGCTGAAATTTGCCCGCCGGCATTGCGCTCGCCGAGCCAATCCAATCCTGAGCTGCAAGCGAATTGCTGATGTGCACTGCGCCTGCAGTGTGCCCCACAAGGCCGCCCACAAAGCTCACCGACGTGGAGGTGTCGGCAAGCACGCTCCCTACTGCGTAGCAGTCGAGGATGGAGATGATGGAGGTGTTGGCGTTGGCGCGGCCAACAATGCCGCCCAGCTCGCAGAGGCCTTCGGGCTGCGTGCTGCGCACGGTGGCGTGGTTGTAGCTGTTGGTGAGCTGTAGCGTGGCAGGATCAAAGATTTGGGCGTGGCCGATAAGCCCGCCCGTGTAGTCTCCGCAGCCTGTTACGTTGCCAAAATTGCTGCACGAAACCACAGCCACATTCACGTCGCCGTTCGTGAAGCCAACCAGCCCGCCGGTGTAGCCGTACTTGTCGTTAGTCCTCGCAACCGTAGCGCTGTTGCTGCATCCGCGAATGGTGATGGCTTCGGCATTTTCGGCACTGCTGCCGCAAACATATCCCGCCAGAGCGCCCACGCACACGGTTTTGCCCACCCCCGGCGTGCTGCACTTAATGCTGCCGCCCACGAGGTAGAGGCTATCGACGTAGGCATCGTTGGCCAGCGCACCAAACAAGCCCACGTAGGCCAGCGTGGACGTGCTGATGCGAATGTTGTTGAGGCGATGCCCGCCGCCGTGCAGCTTGCCGCGAAAGGCGAGCGTCAGGTCGGTGCCGCTGTTGTCGGATGTTCCGATGGGAATCCAATCATCGCTGCCGAGGTCTATGTCGGCCATGATGCGGTAGTGGATGGCGGAGTCGAGCCTGCCGATGTGCGAGGGTTGCCTAAGATTTTCGAGGTCGGAGCGCGTCCAAATTTGGTAGGGGTTTTCGGCGGTACCCGCGCCCTTAGCCTCGTGCGCCACGCCCCAGGTGCAGTACGATGGCAGCTTGCCCGATTCGTACACGGTAACAAAAATGGTGTCGCCGCTGTTCACGCCAGTCAGCTCCACGGCAATGTTGCCTGCGGGCGCATTCGGCAAGGCTCCCACGCGCTGCCGGGCAAGGCCTTTGCGGGCCACCACGCTGTCCGCAGTGCGGGCAATGTTGACGGTGAGCTCGCGGTAGAGCACGTCGTTGATGAAGGCCGGAGCGCTCTGCTGCGCAAAGTAGGGAAAGCTTTTGTCGTCGCGAATAGCCCACAGCGTGGCGAAATCCCAGCTCAAGGGTGCGCTGCTATACGTTGCCTGTGCGCTCAGCTCGGCGAGGGTTTTGCTTTCGCCCTGCGGCAGGTGCAGGCCGATGGCGCTGGAGTCGGCCAGCGCCTCGTCGAGCTTCATGTCGGCATAGCCAAAATTGTTTACCAGCACGCGGTTTGCGGACGAGCCGAGCTGCTGGCTAATGCGGGCCACATCGTCGCCACCAACGCGGATGGAGGTTTGCGCCGCCACCGATTGGGCAATGCTAACCGGGCCGTCGTAGGCCGACATGTTGGGCTTACCCACAATGCCCACCAGACCGCCTATGCTGGCTGCAGGGTTGCTCACGTGGGGCGCAATGCTGCCCGCCGCGTAGCAACGGTCGATGGCGATGGCGCTCACCGTCGAGGCAATGCCCACCAAGCCTCCCACAGGGGTTGTGCCGCCGTTGCCCACGTAGCGCAGCTCGGCCACAGCGTAGCACTCGGAAATGTTGATGGCCGTGTTGGACGTTTCGCACTCTGCGGCGCCAATCAGCCCGCCAAGGTTGGCGCTGCCGATAACCGTGCCGCTGTAGCTGCACTGCGCAACGGTGATGGTGGCACGGGCGCTGCTGGTAGCATTAGCGTACACCTCGCCCAGCAGCCCGCCGGTGAGGATAGACGAGCTGCTTACCTTCACCGGAGTGTTGATAACGCCTGTGGCGCTGCACTTGCGAATGGTAATGCTATCCGTTTGCGTACCCTCGCAGAGGGCCTGCATGTCGCCCACCAGCAGGCCTACATAGCTTAGGGTGTCGTTGTCTGCAGCCTCCACGTAGGCATCCACCACGTGCAGGTTGTGGAGGTAGGCGCCTTCGCGCAAGCTGGCAAACAGCCCCAGCGCGGTGTACGAGTTGCTGCGGCCGTCGATGTGCATATTTTTGATGGCGTGCCCCTCGCCGTGCAGCTTGCCCATGAAGCAGGAGTCGGCCTCCCAGCTATTGTCGCGGCCGCCAATGGGTGTCCACAGCGCGGCGCCGAGGTCGATGTCGGCAGTAAGCTGAAAGTGCAGGCCCTTGCCGGCTGCGCCAAGGCACTGCGACAGCTGAGCTAAGTCGGTGCGGTTGCTGATGAGGAAGGGGTCGGACTCCGAACCTGTGCCGCCGCTAAACGTGGGCAAGGCTACAGCCCGCGTCAGCATTAGCAGCAGCGCCGTGCACAACAAAATAAAGGGTTTATATCGCATATCTTTTCTGTGTTATTTCGCGCGTCCGTCTCCGGACAAAAAACGCGCAAAGATAGTATTTTTTTGCGTTGCTTCAGCAATAGCAGCTCAAATTTTCGGCGGCAGCATGTTCCGCTTCTCAAATTTTTGCCGAATAATCTCCTGCACCGCCACATTTTTCATCTTGCTTTCGAGCCAGGAGGTGAGGTCGAGGTAGAGGAACGGGCGCTTTTCGTAGGGCATAATTTCGTACTGCAACAGCGTTTCGTGCAGGCCGCGAAACAGCTCGCTGATGCGCTGCCGGTTGATGGCGCCATCGAGCTTGCGCAGGAAGTTGAGGATGGCGCGCTGCACCAAATTCAGGTCGTTCATCTTCACCAAAAAGCGGTAGGTGGACTTAATTTGGTACTCCATCAGCAGCGTGTCGTCCATCTCGTAGGCGGCCAGCAGCCTCAGGATGCGGGCAAAGCATTGCAGGTCGGAGCGCACGTCCTCGTCGCGCGTGTCGATAATTTTGTTGAGGAACGAGGTGGACTTTTTCATGTCGCCGCAGCCGAAGTAGAGGCTCGCAATTTTGTAGTAAAAAACGAGGATGTGGTGCTGGTCAATTTTGTGCTTGTGCAGCTCGATGAAGGCCAGCAGCTCCGGCACCAGGTCGAGGCCGTCGGAGAACGTGCCGTCCATGAAGTGGATGTTCATGCAGCTGGCGTAGTAGAACGAGTAGGCCAATATTTCGGCGTTCTGGTTGTGGATATTTTCGCGGTTGTCGATCTCGCTCCGCAGGGCGCCGAGCACCTCGCTGAACCGCGTGTAGTGGCGCAAAAAAAACAGGCTCTCGAGGAGGTAGTTGTACGACTTGAAGTAGAGGCTGGGCAAGCTCTGCTTGAGGATGGGCGCGTGGCCAAACAGGTCGATGTTGCGCTGCGTGTGGCGGTAGCAGGCCACAAAATCTTGCAGGATGTAGTTGTACCAGTAGTTCGACAAGTTCATGTACAGCTGCTCGTAGATGCTCTGCTTTTGCGGGTTGAACTTGGGGCGATTTTTGGCAAAAAAATCTTCCACAAACACAATGTCGTTGCGGTTGCGCACGTGTCCCCGCTTGAGGTAGAGCGCGTAGAGCTGGATGGAGAGGTTGGAAAATTCGTTGGTCTTTTGCACGATGCTGCACAGGCCGTCCACCTCGTTGGTCAGGTCGTTGGCGCGGGTGGTCGAGCTGCGCGTGATGAACTGCGATTCGATGAGCTTCTCGAACTCCACAATCTCGAGCGCGATGGTGGTTTGCTGCCGCTCCACGGCCAGCCGCTTGGCGCGGTCGAGCAGCTTGAGGCTTTGCCGGTACATGCCCTTCGAGTAGAGGATGCGGGCAAAGTCGAGCTGCTCGTGCAGCTGCACGTCGTCGTAGCTCTCCACGCCGCTCTGCCGGAGGCTCGTGAGCAGCTGGCGGTAGAGGTACATCTTCACGTTGGCCAGCTGTGCCTTGGGCACGCCGCTCCGCTTGAGGATGCGCCCCTCGTCGTACTCCT
>JAITOI010000146.1 GCA_031289995.1 Prevotellaceae bacterium
CCTTTCTTTGCCGCTGCTTCGTAGAGCCCCTTTGTTTCGGGGTCAGCAACAGCCCCCTGCGCATAAATCACCGCCTGCTGAAAGCGTTTGCGATGCGCCACCTGCTTGTCCGACACCACATTTGATTTTTCCGGCACCTTCGATACTATCGTTTTGCCGCCCATCTGGCGAAATACCAGCAAATCGCCAATTTTCCCACTCAACCCGTGGGTTACCACATTGTTTTTTGATGTTGCCATAACACAATTTTTGTTTTAGTGAATAATGAATAGTGAATAGTGAATAATGAATAATGAATAGTGAAAAGTGAAAAGTGAAAAACCTCTGTCCCTTAATGTCCCAATTGTCCCTAAAGTCCCTAAAGACCCTAAAGTCCCTAAAGCCCCCAAAGTCCCTAAACTCCCCAAACTCCCCCAAACTCCCCATCACACAAAAACTCCGCCAAGCCGAACCGAATATGTTCATGCTTGGCGGAAAACGCAGAGATTTTATATTTGCCTTCTTTAACGAGTCGACCTCGATCCCCCACCCCATAAGACTATTTAACAAAACCTGCCCTTCATTGCAGCCGTTGTTGCGGTAAAAATCGGGTGTAGAGGAGGCGTGTTGTGGGCGAGCTGTCGTGGTGTTGGTGTGAGCCTGCAGTAGCGGCAGCAAAAGAAAAACACCGGTGCGATTTATTTCGCATCGGCCTGCTGCAAATTTACTGCGATTTGCGAGCGTTGAGACTCTCCTTTCTGCTGTTTTTGCTACCATTTTCTTTTACCTCAAACAGCGCCGCAAACGCGGGTGAACAATTTTTTAGTGCGCGCCATTTCGGCTGTTTCGAGGCGGCAAAGGTAGGGCAAATAGTTGGACTGTGCAAGTCTTTTTTGTAAAAAAAATCACATTGAGGCAAACTTTTTTTTGGAAGATGTGTTTGATATGTTTAGGGTAGCGTTATTAATGCGATGTGCGATGTGCGACAATGCGACAATGCCAAAGTTTACCTTGGGACTTGCAGCAACATCGCACATAAATTCTGGCATTGTCGCACATCACACGTCGCATCGTCGCACATCAATTATCGCACATCAATTATCGCACATAAACTCTGGTATTGTCGCATATCGCACGTCGCACGTCGCACAACACTTTTGTGCCGCGCCCATCAAAAAAAATTGCTCCACATCCGCGCTCTCGTCGTCCGCGCACGTTGGGCAATAATGGCCGCACCACCCGCTCGTCGTCGTTGGTAGTCTCGGAATGGAGTTGCAAAATTTCGGGCACAGAATGTAGCTTCAACCGTAGCTTGATGCTGGGTTTGTTGGCCATCATGATGGTGCTTGTTGCCGCTGTTGGAGACGAAATTTATGGCGCAGATAGCAACGCTGCAGGCCGCGCCAGCAAACGGTTGTAGCGATGCTGAAAAAAAATCAGAGCTTACTTGTCGGGCCGTCGCACGCGCTCGTTTTTCAAAATTCAGGACAGCTGCAGCTACCACCATCGACGTGAATGTGACGCATGATTTTTCACCAAAACCGACGAATATTTTGAGCGCAGCTACCGCATTTTGCCATCGCTACAGCCCGCGTATTTACACGTATTTTTCGCGCGTTCGTCGTCCGCGCACGTTGGGCGATATTTGCCGCACCACCCGCTCGTCGTCGTTGGTAGTCTCGGAATGGATTGGCGAAATTTCGGGCGCAGGGAGGAATCGAAGGGGACATCGGAAGGAAAAAACACCGCCACACCATCCTGAATTACAGAATATTGTCGGCCATCTGCAAAAAAAATATGTTCAAACATTTGGATAGTAAACAAATTAGTGCTACCTTTGCAGCCGAATTTTTTGAGTACGAGGGGACGGAAGTTCCCTCGTTTTGTTTGACAAATCAACGTAATGATAAGCACCGAAAGTATAGCTACATTTGTTGCGCAGCACGTTGCGGGAAGCGACATCTTTTTGGTGGGTGTGTCGGTGTCGCCGCGCAACGAAATTGAGGTGCTGGCCGACCGTCCGCAGGGCTTATCCATCGACGACTGCGCCAGCATCAGCCGCGCCATCGAGAGTGCTTTTTCTCGCGAGGCGGAGGACTACGAGCTCACCGTAAGCTCGCCCGGCATTGGCGAGCCGCTGCAAGTGCTGCCGCAATTCATCAAGGCCGTGGGCAGGCCGGTGGAGGTGCTGCTCAAGAGCGGACAAAAGCTGCAGGCCACGCTGCTGAGCGCAACTGCCGACACCATCGAGCTGGAGTACGCCACGATGGAGCTGCTGGAGGGCAAGAAGCGCAAGCAGGCCGTGCGCCACGCGCCCACGCTGCGGCTCGACGAGCTGAAATGGGTGAAGGAGTGCATCTGATTTTTTAGAAAAATAGTAACCAATAAAAATGTTTTTTCAAAACCGTTTTGACCAATGGCAAAGAGTAACCTGACCAGCATATTTGCTGAGTACAAAGAGCTGAAAAAAATCGACCGTCCGACGATGATGGCCGTGCTGGAGGACGTGTTTCGCGGCCTGCTGCTGAAGCTTTACAACCTCAACGAAAAGGACAAGGACAAGTATAAGGACACGTTCCAAATCACCATCAACATCGACCGCGGCGACTTCGAAATTTTGCACAACCGCATCATCGTTGCCGACAATGATTTTCACGACGCGGTGTGCGAAATTTCGCTCACCGAAGCGCAAAAAATGGACAGCACCTACGAGGTGGGCGAGGAGGTTTCGGAAGAAGTTCGGATGAAAGATTTTGGCCGCCGCGACGTGCTGGCGCTGCGCCAGAACTTGTCGGGACGCATATCGGACATCGAGAAGCGCAAGCTCTACGAGCGCTACCTGTCTCGCGTGGGCGAGATGGTGCGCGGCGATGTGTACCAAGTTTGGAAGAAGGAAACGGTGGTGCTCGACGAGGCCGGCAACGAGCTCATACTGCCCAAAAGCGAGCAAATTCCGACGGACTTTTTGCGCAAGGGCGACACGGTGCGAGCCGTTATCCACCGCGTAGATTTTCGCAACAACCAGCCGGTGATAACGCTTTCGCGCACCGCGCCAGAATTTCTGGAGCGGCTGTTCGAGCTGGAGGTGCCGGAGATTTACGAGGGCAACATCACCATCAAAAAAATTGTGCGCATACCGGGCGAGCGTGCCAAGGTAGCTGTGGAATCGTACGACGAGCGCATCGACCCCGTGGGCGCGTGCGTGGGCAAGCGCGGCATGCGCATCACCAACATCACGCACGAGCTCAACAAGGAGAACATCGACGTGGTGCCCTACACCAACAACGTGCAGCTGATGGTGCAGCGTGCCCTGCAGCCCGCCAAGGTTTCGACCGTCAAGGTGAACGAAACCACCAAGCACATTGAGCTCTATTTGCAGCCCGACGAAATCTCGATGGCCATCGGCAAAAGTGGCTACAACATTAAGCTGGTGAGCCAGCTGGTGGGCTACGAAATCGACGTGTTCCGCGAGGATGTGGAGCAGGAGGAGGACGTAACCCTCGACGAATTTCTCGACGAGGTGGACAAGTGGGTCATCGACGAGCTGAAGAAAATCGGCTGCGACACGGCCAAGAGCGTGCTGCGCATCGCGCGCGAAGACCTCATCAAGCGCACCGACCTCGAAGAGGAGCAGGTGGACGATTTGCTCGCGATTTTGTCGAAGGAATTTGAAGACGAATGAAGCACAGAAGCACAGAAATTTTGAAGCGTATGAGGATGAAATTTTTGAAGCGCAGAGGGCTGAAATTTGAACAAGAGTGATGGCAGCTCAGCCGTTGGGGTGCTTAGGTTGTAGAGATTTGATGAGGGTGCGTAACGGCAGTAATTTTATGGTTTTTTTTATAGTTTTTTTTACTGATTTTTTAGGCTAATATATTTTCCAATTCAATGGCTCAGGCAGAAAATACGATACGTGTGAACAAGGTCCTCAGGGAGCTCAACATCGGGATAGACACCGCTGTGGAGACCTTGCGGAAAAAAGGCATTACGATAGAGAACGACCGCAACGAAAAAATTTCGGACGGCGCATACGAAATTCTTCGTAAGGAGCACGGCAGCGAGCAGCTAAAGCGCGAAATGGCTGCCGCAAAGGCATTGCTTGCTCCGTCGAAGAAGGACAAAAAGGCTACCGCAAAGCTCGCCGTAGCGGATACCGTTGAGGACGATGGCGATGAGGTTGTGGTCATCAAAGACACCACCATCCTGAAAGAACCGTTCCTGAAAGATTCGCTGCTGCCAGGGCCAAAATTTTTGGGCACGCTCGAGTCGATAATCGGCAAGTCGGCCGCCGCAAAGGTAGTGGCAGAGCCATCCAAGCTCTACGGCCCATCGCGCTACGACAGGAAAAAATCGGGCGACAAATCGAGGGGTGGCGACAGGAAGCCGAAGCCCCAACGACCCGCTGCAAAGCCCGCCGTACCTAAGAAAAAAGAGGAGAAACGGGAGGCGACCAAACCTGTTGTGCCAGCCATCACGCCAGCTGTTGCGCCAGCCATCGCGCCAGCTGTTACGTCAGCCATCGCGCCAGATGTTGCGTCAGCTATCGCGTCAGCTGTTACGCCAGCCATTGCGCCAGATGTTGCGCCAGCCATCGCACCAGCTGTTGCGTCAGCCATCGCACCAGCCATTGCGCCGGTGGAGAAGCCGACTTCCAAGCCCGTTGCAAAGCCCAAGGAGATTGAAACCATCGTCACCGAGGTGCCCAAAATTACGCTGAAAACGGTGGGCAGCATCAACCTCGACGACTCTGCACGCAAGGCCAAGCGCGACAAGGATAGGGAGCGCAAAAAACGCCGCCGGGAAAAGAAACGCCAGATGCAACCACCACTACAATCGCAGCAGCCGCAAAAACCGCAGCAAGCGCAATCGCAGCAGGTGCTGCAAACCGCGGAGCAGAAGGCGAAAGCCAGGGCCGAAGCGAAAGCCAGGCTGCTGCAAATGGCCGAAAAGAAAAAAGATAAAGAGGTCGCCGAGGTGGAGCGCCCCGTGCGGCACGAGGACGCGGAAACCATCACGCTGAGCGTTGAAAAGCTAACCGGGCCAAAGGTTTTGGGCACCCTCAACCTTA
>JAITOI010000050.1 GCA_031289995.1 Prevotellaceae bacterium
CTGCTGGGTGCCATAATTTGCTTTGGCCAAATGCTCGCACTGCCCGCCACCACTTGGCTCCGGCTTGCTGCGTGGACGGCGGTGGGGATGGGGATTTACTTTTTTTACGGGGTGAAAAGAAGTAAATTGAGGTTTAAAAATTGAGGGCTAAGATTGTCTTTGGCAGGAGGTGGTCGCGCCGACTTGTTGATGGCATCCGGCTCGCTCGCGCCGGGGAAAACCTACACCTTCTTTGCGTTTGCCGGAGGCAGATACCATGCGCTATCATGGCTACTGCGGTATTCTGTACCCCGTCCCGAATACCGTTGTGAGCCACAGCCCGAAGAAGCGGTCGTAAACCTGATAAACATTATTTTCGGAGGTTATAATTTCTTTGTCCGCCAGCTGCTTTGCGCTTGTTTGCACGGAGGATGCCGAGGGTAGGGCGTGGCGTTTGATGAAGTCCCCCGAGGTGATGGCGCTTGCCTTTCCTTCTTTGGCAATCGCGTACAGCAGCAGCTTTTGGCGCTCCGGCAGCAGCGCGAGCAGGGCCGAAAACATACTCTCGTAGGACGCGATTCGGCTCTCAATCGCGCTACGCAAAACATCGTCGGTGCAGGTTTCGCCAGCGTCGAGCATCGAAAATATTTCGTTGAACGTGGCCTGCATATACCACGTGTGCCCTTCAAAGAGGCGGTATGCTTTTTTCACGGTTTCGGCGGCAATGTTTTTGCCCGCTGCCGCGAAATGTCGCTGCACAAATTCGGTGTAAACAGCCTCGTCAATCGCCTCTAACGTAAGCATGGCGGCGCTTTGGTAGAAGGGGCGCGAGTGGGCAAAAAACATATTCTGCATCACGTGGCGCTCGCTGCCAGAAAAGATAAATGTCGCATTCCGGCATTGCTGCACGTTGGTACGCAGCAGCGCCTCAATGTTCGGCTCCGGGTAGTGCGCTATCTGCTGAAACTCATCAATGGCTACGATGCAGTGCTTATCGGCAGCTTCGAGATATTGAAAAATTTCGTTGAGCGAAAAAGCGGCTTGCCTGATTTCGCCGATACCAATGTCGAACACCGGTTCGCCCGTTGTTGCGTCCAGCTTAAACGCTGGTCGTAGCGAGCCGATGATAGAGAAAAATTTGTCGATAAACTTTTTGCCGCGTGGCTTAAGCGTATCGAAAATCACCTTGCCCAAAAGGAATATAAGCTCCTGTAGCCCGCTTGTGGCATAGATATCCACGTAGAAAGTGTAGTAGCTGCGGCATATTTTTTTGTTGCGAAAGCAGTGCTCAATCAATCCTGTTTTGCCCATTCTGCGGGGCGAAATGAGCACGAGGTTGTTGCCGTTGGTTGTCTTTCGTATCAGCTCGGCGCTTTCTTTTTTGCGGTCGCAAAAGTAATCCGGCTCCGCGTATCCGCTTACGATAAATGGATTTTTAATCATTGGTGGTCAGATAAATTATGGCGGCAAAGGTAATTATTATTTTTTAATAACCAGAAAATAATAATTACGCAATACTGCGAATGCGCAGCGCCCACAATGACTGCGTTGTGCCGGTGCGGCCTGTGCGGGACAATCGTACATCGCACATCGCAAATTCACCGCTCCACCAGCATCTTCACCCCCATTACAATCATCACCACCGCAAAGATTTTTTTCAGCATTGCGGGGCTGATGACCACGGCTGCTTTGGCGCCAAAAAAGTTGCCCACAAAAAATCCGATGGTGATGATGACCGCCACCCACACGTTGATGTTGCCGCTTTTGTAGTACACCATGCAGGCCATCAGGCTCACCGGCGGCAGCAGCACCGCCAGCGAGGTGCCCTGCGCCGCGTGCTGCGAAAAGCCAAACAGGTACACCAGCGCGGGCACCATAATGATGCCTCCGCCCACGCCCACCAGCCCGCTAAACGCACCGGCAAGCAAGCCCAACAGCAGTAGTCCAAGTTCTCTCATAGCTCAATTTTTTTGGATTTATTTTACTCGTACAATCGTTAGTCCGTCGCGCAGCGGAAGCATCAGCTGCTCCACCCCGCTATCGCTGCGCACCGCGTCGTTAAAGGCCTGCAGCGATTGCGTGTGGCGGTCGTTGTGGGCCGAAGGGGATATTACCTTGCCACCCCACAGCACATTGTCGGCCACGATGAGACCACCTGCACGGGTGAGCTGCCGCGCCATGCGGTAGTAGTCGGGGTATTCGCGCTTGTCGCCATCGATGAACACCATGTCGAACGTCAAGCCCAGCAGCGGTGCGCCTTCGAGTGCGCTTTGGTGGTGCGCCATTATTTGCGCAGCTTGCGGCGATTGGGCAATGAAGCGGAGCGCGATGTCGAGCGCTTCGTCGTCGGTGTCGTAGGTGTGCAGCACGCCTTGCGGCGGTAGCGCGGCGGCAAGGCACAGCGCCGAGTAGCCAGTAAACGTGCCCACTTCGAGCACGGTGGTTGCGCCTGCAAGCCGCGCCATCACTTGCAGCAGCAGCCCTTGCTGCCAGTGCGCCAGCATGCGCGGCGCCAGCGTGCGCAAATGCGTCTCGCGTCGCAAGGCTTGCAGCAGCGCGGGTTCGGGTGCGGAGTGGGCGAGGCAGTAGTCGTCGAGGCTGGGGGTCATGGTGGTGTTTTTTTGTCGGCAAAAATAAAAAATCAGCTCTCGCTACACGTACATCAGCGACGACATCGCGTTGGGGTCAAACACCTCGCAGGCCAACGTCCGCAGCTGCTCGGCGCTGATGGCGAGGATGCGCTCGCGGACTTCCTTGCGACTGTCCACACGGCCGTAGTTGAGCATGCTTTTGCCGAATCCCAGCATGGCTTGCTCGTTGCTGTCGGAGGCGATGGCCAGCTGTCCCAGCAGCTGCCGCTTGGTGCGCGATAGCTGTGTGGCGCGTAGCGGATGGTTGCGCAGCTTGTCGAGCTCAATGTTCACCAAGTGCAGGCACTTATCGACGGATGATTTTTCGGTGCCAAAGTAGATGGTGGTGGCGCCGCACTCGGAGTAGAGCGTGGCCGCTACCTCCACGTTGTAGGCCAGCCCGTGCGCCTCGCGCAGCGCGATGTTGAGCAGCGAATTTTGGCACGGCCCGCCCAACATGTTGGTCAGCAGCGCAAGGGCGTATCGCTGCGGGCTGGCGTAGCCAAAGCTGCGGTTGCCCAGCAGGCAGAGCGCTTGCTTGGTGGCGTGCTTGCAGGTTTTGGCAAACGGCGTGT
>JAITOI010000047.1 GCA_031289995.1 Prevotellaceae bacterium
TTACATTCTCAATAAGGGTATTGTCGCATATCGCATAATCGCATAATCGCACATCGATTTTGAGGTTGTTTTGTTGAAGAAAATTAGGTTGAAATGAGGTTCGCTGCCAAGTCCACCCCCATTGCAAAACTCCTCCTCCACACAAAAAACGGTAGAACTTAAAATTTCAAGAAAATTTTTGCCCTCACGCTCACCCCGCCAAACGTGTATCTTACCTCCACAAAGTTTTCCTCGTCGCGGTAGCAGCCGTCGTAGGTGTAGAGCAGGGTGTTGATGCTGCTGCCAATGCGCATGTCGGTAATGGTGGTGCATCCTGCCTGCACGTGCGGCTTGGCGGCGCAGCGAATGAGCCTTTCGCCGAGCCTCAGCGAGTAGCGAATTTCGCCCAGCGTGCTGCCTTCGTCGGCCACAACGATGCGGCTGTAGAGCGCGGTGTAGCGGGCTGCTACTGCCACTGGCTCGCGGTCGTCGGGGTCGGCTTCGCGCAGCAAGCTCAGCTCCGAAAGGGCGGCGCCGATGGCCTCCACCGAGCTCACGCTATCCACGCCTGCCGACAGCTGCGCGATTTGCTCCGCCCGCTGCGCCTCGCGCTCGCGAAACTCCGCCAGCAGCTTGCCCTGCTGTGCCGTGCTGAAGGGGTACTTGACGTAGTAGCGGAAGTAGAGCTTTTTATCGGACTTTTTCTGCAGTTTTTCCCAATAAAATTCTGCAATGCGGCTGCTCGAAATGCCCTGCACGTAGGGAACTTTGGCCGCCTTGGTGGTGAGGCTTTGCCGGTACGTTGATGCCACCTCGCTGCCGTAGTCCTCGGTGGAAAGCGAGCTGGTGGCCACCACCTTTTCGGCCACGCCGCGCACAATTTCTTGCTTCACCAGCAGCAATGCTTGCTGCTGCGCATCGCTAAGCGTGGCGCCGGTTCCCATGCTGATGATGTGCTGCGGCTCGGCCAAATTTTTGGCCCACGCGGGCATTTTTCCGCTGCTCTCCACCACCTTGTCTTGAGCCACAAGCAGCACGGGTAGCAGCATTGCGAGTAGCATAAATAAATTTTTCATACGCTCATCAATGAGTTAAAACCCTAACAAGGATGGTAAACCTTGTTAGGGTCAGGTTGGTTTTGCAAGTGAGGCTACGCGCTAATTTCCGCCGTACTGCTTGGCAAACGCTTCCATTTCGGCGTCGAAGTTTTTGCGAAACTTCTCGCGGTCGAACAGCGTTTCCATTTTTTTGTTGCTGGCGGCGTTGCGCTCAAGGGCGTTGTACACCTCCGTTTTGTTCGCCTCCACAGCCATGTACACCTTGTACATCCCGTCCTGCGTTTGCGTGGTTTTGTTGCAGGCCACCGCCACGTTGCTGATTTGCTGGTTCACGACCTGCTTGGTCATGCCCTCAAACAGCTCGGAGTAGTCGGCAGGCGCTTGCCCCGCGTCGTTCACGTAGCGCTCCAGCACCTGCTTGATGAGCGTGCTGATGCTGCCGGCCAGCTCAGCGTTGGCCGCCATGCGCGCCTTGTCGCGAGAGGTGTTGAGGTCTTTGCTTTGGCCAACGCCAAAGCCGCGAAAGTATTCCTTATCGCTGCGAAAGTTGTCGCAAGGAACGCTCACCTCTCTTTCGCCGCTGGCTTTCGCCACGGAGGTCGGCTTGCACGATGTTCCCATCGCGCACAGCGCTGCTGCTACGGCAGCGCAAATCACAATTCTTTTCATTTTTTTTGTTGGTTTAATTTGTTTGAACATCTGCACGCGCTATCCGCTACCAAAGCCGCACGTACTTTACTTCTGGCTGATGCTCGGCGTACGCCTTTTGAACATCGCGGTAGGCTTGTATGCGCTCTTTTTCCAGCGCGGTATTCGCTGCCTGCTTGTTTTGCTCCATCTCTTTTTGGAACGCCAGCTCTGCCTGCTGGTCTTGGTAGGCACGCTCGTCCAGCCGCTTTACCTCCTCGGCAATTTTTCTGGCGAGCACAAGCGCTTCGCTAAAACAGTTGGCGCTGGGGTCTATTTTTGCCAGCACTGCGCCTGCCTTTTTTGCACCCCCAACGTTCTGCTCGGCGCCCCACAGCGTAGCGGCCTCGTTGAGCCTCATCTTGCACTCGCGGTCTACCTTTAGCTGGTAGGCCGCATCGGTGGCTTCGATGGCTTTCTTGTAGCACTCGGTGCAAGCATCGGGCACGGACATCAGCTTGTAGATGGCCTCATCGTACTTTTGTGCGGCGCTCAGCGTTTGCGCCTCGCGAATAACAACGTCGCACTGGCTGGTGTAGTAGTCCATGATCTTTTGCTTGCCCAAATCCGCAAACTTTTTGTAGCTGGGGTCAAGCACGCTGATGTTTTTCAGCGCCGCCATGTACGCCTTGGTTTCATTGTCGCCAACGCCGGAAACGGAGGTGGTGGTGCTCGAAAAAATCTTCCCTTCCAAGCCGTCGCCGATGTAAAAGGTAACGTCCATTTTGTAGGCCTGCTTGGGCGGCGCGGTGGGCGTAAGGTATTTTTCGGTAACCACGACGTTCACCGTAAAGATAAACCTTGAATACCCCGGGTCGGCAGCCACGCCTTGCTTGGTGGCGATTTGCGCCATTTTGTTGTGCAGATTTTTTTGCGCATCGGGCGTCAAACCCGTATTGTTGGGCACCCACACCGAAAGGGCTATCCCACTCCTGCCGTCATCTTGGGAGGCTTGCTGCGCATAAGCACAGCAAGCACACCACATCAAGACAACCGCTAATAATATTTTACTGTTTTTCATTGTCAGACTAATATTATTTTTCACCAATTACCAGCTGCGCTTGCCCCAAGCCCTTCATCATTAGCTTGGCCTCCAGTTGATACTTTTCGCGCAGCGTTTTCCGCAGCCCGTCGGCCCAGTTGCGCGTGTCGAGGGCGCGCCCCTTGTCGTTGTACAGCGGAATGCGCACCTGCTCGAACACCATCACCCGCTCGGTGGCATCGGCGGTCGAAAACCTGCCCTGCACGGTGTTGGCCGCCACCCAATTTTCGATGAGCGTACGCAGCTCTTCGCCTGCAAACTCCGTTTCCAAGTCGCTCTCAAACGAGTCCCACACGCGGATTCGCAGCGCAACCTCCCGACCGTTGGCGGCCATATCGTCAAAGTGGGCTTGCAGCTGGTTGTTGAAGTTGTCGAGATGCGAAAGCACCGCCTCCTCCAACAGCACCGGCAGCTCCGCCGAAAACGACGGCTGTCCGGTGCCCGACGCGCCCGCCACCTGCTTGTCGGTGTAGGCATCCAGCCCCTGCAGGTTGAAGGTGATGGACTTTTTGGGCCCCGTTTTGTTCTCCGTCCACGTCATCTGCATCCAGATGTCGGCCTTGGCGACTTTCTTCAGCTGGTCGATGGGGCTTTCCGCCAATGCCGCACCGCTTTTGCTGGTGAGCAAGGCATCTTCCGCCGCCTGACTTTGCAGCGATTTGAGCGACGACTCCAGGTTTTTCAACGGAAACCCGCGCTCGCTCATCAGCTCGTTGATTTTGCTGACAACCAGCAGCAAGTCGGAGTTTTCCTGCAGCGCTTTTTTGTAGTCAGGATACTTTTCTTTGGTGCCCTGATTATCTACTTCGATCATGTAACCGTTTTTGTTGCACCACACGTCGCTGGGCACTACCATAATGGTAGGCTTCTTGGCCTGCCCAAAGGCCATTGCGCTCAAGCCCATACATAGAGCCGCCGCGCACAAGATTTTCATTGCTTTCATTTTGCTGTTTTTGTTTGATTAAGCTTAGAATATTCCGCCGAGCTTTTGGATGATGCCGGCATCCTCCAGCTCCTTGCGTAGCGTGGCCACATTGACCGAAACCACCACGCCGATTTTGTACTCTTTGCCAATCTTTATGCGGTCGCCGGGGGCAATGGCGCCGTTATTGGAGAGCGAAACAAACTGCTGGTACTTGCCGCCGTTGGCAAAGAATGGCTCAAAGTAATCCTTGCGCTCCTGCTCTATTCCGGCGTTGGCAGCCAAAGGTTTCTGTCCGGTTACCCTGTCTTTGCCCGCAAAACCCTTGAAGATAACGCCGTGAACGGCATTCTTCTTGGCCTGCTCTGTGGCCACGTTGGGGTCTTTGGAGTATGTCCACACTTTCACCTGATAGGTGCCCTGTGTGCCCACGCCGGCGGCTTCAATTTCGTAGCGAAATTGCTGGGTTTCCTTGTCGGCTATTTTTTGCGTACTCGCACAGCCAACCATGATGAGCGTTGTAGAAAGAACAGCGCCGAATTTTAGTATCTTCTTCATTTTTTTGTTTGATGTTTTTATTTACATGAATAATAAATAGGGACGCATAAAACGCTCACACGTCCCTGTTCTTTTCGTTGATTATTTGATCTGTCTTAGCAGCATGCCCGGCTGTGCCTTTTTTTCCTTTTTGAAGCTGGTAGCCGTAATCGGGTTGCCATCCTTGTCCTTCACCTCCGATTCGGGAGCTTCGCCGCCGTTGTAGCGGTTGTCCCACACCAGCTTTTTGTCCACCTTGGTGGTGCCGATGCGCACATACTTGGTACGTTCTGTTTGGGGGTCTTGCGTCATTTCTAAGATCTCAAATTTTTCGCCACCTTTCAAGCTTTCTTTCATCCCTATTTGCGCAGTGATGGGGTCGGGAGCGTTCAAAATAGGCACTTTAGGTTTAAACACATCGTAGGTTTGCTGCAATTCGGCAAACACCCTATCGATGTTGCGCACCTCCACCTTCTTCATGGCAGCGCCGGCACCCTCCAAAGCAAACAGCACCGAGCTTGAGTTGGTTTGAACGCCCACAAACTCAAGCTGGAAATCCAGCTGCTCAAAGGCGGCGGGGTCGCTCCACGCGTTGTAGAAGGTGGCGGCCACTTCTTCGTTCCACGTCAGCTTGTAGAGCCATGTTTTTGAAAAGAGCGTTTGCCCGTCTTTGGTGAGGTCATAAGCTTTATTTGCGGCGGCTTCGGCTGCCATCATAGCCAAGCTGGAAAGCCCACTTTGTTTTGCCACTTCAAGAGCCGTAGCCAGCACCAATTTTGCCACCGGCTCGTTTTTGAAAAACATGAATTGCGTAAACGATACGAAGGTATTGCTCAGCAGCTCTTCGCCTGCGTCGGCAAGGGCTGCCGATCCGCGTGCGCCTTGCTTGGCAACCGCCGCATCCAGCTCCGAGGCGTTGTAGTAGCCGCGCTTTTGGATAAGCTCCATGTTGAGTTTTCCGTCTGCCGAGCGGTTAAACCACGTCGCCACCAGCTGCCTGCCGATGTGCTGCTCGGCAATGGCTGTATCTACGATGGCTTTTATGTCCGTTTTGCCCGTAGTCAAGTTCACAATGGCTTTCACATCCAATGCGCCGCCGCCTGCTGCAAGGATTTTGGTGGCGATGTCGTGCCTGTCGTACTTGTCGGGAAACGGATACTCGTTCCACGTGTCCAGCACCAGCTGTTTGTTGTCAAACTCGTTGGCATCCACAAGTACCATTGCCAGCGAGCTGCGGCGGTACTTAAAATCTGGATTTGCGGGCTGCCCCCAAAGGGTTGTAGCGCCCATTGCGCAAATCGCTGCTACAATAAATGCAACTTTTTTCATATTAATTTTTCATGAAGATTTAA
>JAITOI010000066.1 GCA_031289995.1 Prevotellaceae bacterium
GAAAGGCAAAAGTAGGCAACTGCCTCGCCCTTACTTTTTATCAAAAAAGTTACCGCAAGCAGCGCCGAGAGATAACTTTTTGCATCGTTGAACAAAAAATCATTGAGCTCGGCATCGGAACTTTCAAATGCTCCAAGCAAAGTGCCTGTTGTGAGCGCCTCCATCTGAAGGTTTAATCCTTGTAATGTGATCGCCATATGCCGTGGACATCCATTTTTTTGAACAGCTGAAAAGCCTCTTCCATTTGTTGCCGTTTTTCTTGCGAAACCGGCTTCACATTTTCCATTGCCTCGCGGAAGCGGCGGGCGTCTTTGCCTGTCAGTACAGGCGTGTCTGCAATAGGTCGTGCCATGAGTTTTTGTTTTGCTATTATTTTATAATTTTTTTTGTCTTTCAGTCAGCCTAAAATCTTGCATTGCTCACCATGTTTTCATTACCAAAAGCAGCGGTGCGAAATCTATCGCAAGCGCAGGCGACCATCAGCTTTCAGCGATTTTCTCGTGCACTATTCCGGCTGTTTCGAGGCGGCAAAGGTAGAACTAATATTTGGGCTATGCAAGTCTTTTTTGAAAAAAACCACATTGGGACAAACTTTTTTTTGGAAGTTGTGTTTGATATGTTTAATGCTATGTGCGATGTGCGATGTGCGACAATGCGACAATGCCAGAGTCTACGTGGGACTCGCAGCAGCATCGCACATAAACTCTGGCATTGTCGCACATCGCATATCGCATTGTCGCACATCGCACGTCGCATAGTCGCACGTCGCATTGTCGCACGTCGCACATCAATCATCGCACATCGCATCTTTTCTTCAGCCCCACCGAAAGCCCCACCACCAGCAGCCCAAACACGCCCATCAAGCACACGGCAACCCGCAGCCCCATTGCGTTTGAAATAAATCCAATCGCGGGCGGACCCAGAAACATGCCGAAAAACGAAACCGACGAAACCGTTGCCAGCGCTACTCCTGGCAGCATTCGCCGCGAGCGACCGGCAAGGCTGTAGCATATCGGAATGGTCGGCGAAATGCCCGCGCCGATGAGCAGAAAACCCAGCGTGGACGTGAGCAGCGTGGGGTGCGCCACCGTGAGCAGCAGGCCCGCCACGATGGTTGCGCCGCCCAAGCGCATCACCGTAATCGGGCCGTAGCGGTTGATGAACCTATCCACCGTAAACCGCCCCAGCGCCATGCTGCACATCGCCGCCACGTAGCCCAGCCGCGTGACGCTTGCCGGCGCGTGCACCACGTCCTCAAAAAACAGCACGCTCCAGTTGAACACCGTGCCCTCGCACACCATGTTGGCAAACGCCACCACGCCCACCAACAGGATGTACGGCTCGGGGCGGCTGAAGATTTTGGTGGGCGCATTGTCCATGTGCTGCTGGTGCGCGTCGCGGGGCAAAGTCGAGCGGTGCATCAGCGCCACCAGCGCCCAGATGAGCACCGACACCGTCGCAAAGTGCTGCCAGGGCAAGGCGCCGCACGTCGCCATCAGCATGCCCAGCAGCGCACCCACAAAGCCCGCCAGCGACCACACGCCGTGAAACACGCCCATGATGCTGCGCCCGTAAAGCCGCTCCACGCCCACCGCCTGCGTGTTCACCGCGATGTTGCTCAGGTTGGCCGCTGCGCCAAACACAAACAGCACCGCGTACAGCGCCGCGCGGCTGCTGGCCATGCCCACCGCCATCAGCGTTAGCGGGTAGCAGCACGCGGCAATGAGCAGCATGCGGCGGCTGCCGAAGCGGCTCACCATGTAGCCCGACAGCATCATGGTCACAAACTCGCCAATCGGAAGCAGCAGCAGCGCCGTGCCCAGCTGCGCATCGCTCATCTCCAACGCCCGCTTGATATCCGGGATGCGGCTTGTCCAGCTGGCGTAAACCAAGCCCTGCGCAAAGTAAAATGCGCTCACCGAAACCCTGTACCAGCGCCGCGTATGGCTACTTCCGTACTTCATTTTTGTTCATCATTTTTGTGTCCTAAAAAACCGCCACGTAGCCCACGTGCACCTTCGCGTTGGCTGGCGCAATGCGGCCTCCGACCTTGCCTCCCAGCGCCACGCTGATGGAAAAAATTCCCGCAGCAGCAGCCAGCTTTGCGCCAATGCCAAAGCCGTGCAGCCAATCGCGGTCGCACGCTGCCACGTCGTAAAAGGCGTGCAGGTAGCCCTGCGCACCCACAAAGTAGCGCGGCTCAACGGTGGCCATCGCGTAGCTCGATGCGTACACGCTTCGCTCCGCAAACCCGCGCAGGATGCCGGCTCCGCCAATGGTGTACTGCTCGCTTTGCAGCAGCGGCGGCGCAGCCGAAAGCAGCGGTTTTGCCCCGCCCGTCAGCCGCACAGCGAGGCTAATACGGCTGCCAATCGGGACGTACTGCCAGGCATCCAGCCCCAGCTCGGCGAGCGTGGCCGAAGCCCCATCGAGCTTGCGCGAGCCAACAGCTGCCGCCATTCGCGCGTCGTATCCGCGGCGCGGAAACAGCGGGCTGTCGGTGCGCCTCAACCTAAGCTCCGCGCCGCCCAGCGTGATGCCCGACGAGCTGGCTCGCGATGCGCCGTTGTGCTGCTGCCACTCGGCAAACAGCGTTAGCTCGCCCCCTGCGCTCACCCTTGCCGACAGCCCCAGCTGCCCGCCAATGCTCATGTACAGCGTGTCGCGCCGCTCCATATCGAGCTGCGCCTTCACGCCCACCGTGCCCAAAATAAGGTAGGGCACGGACGCATGCGCGTGCAGCAGCTGCGCTTTTTTTTGCGGGCTGCACCAGTCAATCCCAAGCTCCTCGCCACCCTTGAACATGTTGGCCACAAACAGCGAGGCCTCGCCGCTTAGCTGAAAGTCTCCGTTCTCGTCCGTACCAAAAGCCACCAAAGCGTTGGCACGATTGGCTTTGCGGCCATCCACGTAGGCGTAAATTTTGGCCGTGTGCTGCCGAAATTCCACCGCGGGCGGTTGCGTGCAGCCCACAAATCCCAGCTCGTTGATGCGCTGCTCAAGCCCCTCGACGTACTCCTCCGAGTATGGCCGCGGACGGCGCAGGCCAAGGTGGTTGCGCAAGAACGAGGCGCGCACTCGCCCGTCGCTTTTCAGCACCAGCGAGTCTATCGCGATGTAGCTGCCCTTGCTTAGCATCAGCGCCGCGTCGAAGCGCAGGGAGTCGATGTAAACGCTGTCGAGCTGCGCGCGGGCAAAGGGGTAGCCGCTGGTTTCGCAGTGGCGAACAAATTTTTTGAGCACGCCATCCACCAACTTTTCGTCGGCAGGTTGGCCAATAAATTTCTGCAAATTGATGTTCGCCTCACGCAGCCATTGCAGCTGCTGCGAGCTGGCGCGAAGGCTGCGAACCGTAGGCGCAGCGCGGGATGTAGCGTGGACGGAAAGGGAAACGAAGGCGAGCAGTAGGGTGAGAGTAGCGCGGTGTGTGGGCAGCGAAATCATTCAAAAATGAGCGACAGCACAAACGAGTGATGGTACAGCCCTTCAACCGCGTTGGGGTACTGCTCAAACCCCTTCATTGTTTGGTCGGACTTGGTATTTATCATGCCTGCCACAAACTTCAGCTCGAGCGAAAACTTGAAAAAATCGGCGTACGAATCGAAGCCAATGCCAAACGTGCCCGCCACGTCAAACGGCCGCAGGGCAACGTAGATGCCGCGCTTCTCGTTGAAATTTTTGAACGACGACACGTCGCAGGACGGCGTCACGCCAACGATGAGGTATGGCCTAAAGTTGCTCACGCGGCGTGCCTTGTACTTGAGCAGTATCGGCATTTCGAGCAGCACCGATTCAATCTGCATGGTGCGCTCCAGCGTGTCGGCCCGAAAAAAGTTGATGTCGCGCGTACCGAACGTTGGCCCCAGCTGTAACCTGAAGCTCAGCGAGTGGTTGATGCGGTAGTCCATCAGCGCCGACACGCCCAGCGCTGGCATAATCGAGCTCACGTCAGCAAAGATGCCGCTGGGGTTGCGCTGCGTGTTGGGCGAGCTGATGACGCGGTAGTCGAGCGCCCCCACCGATAGGGTGAAGCCGAAGTGTATCCTGCGCGTGTAGTCGTACTGCGACTGCGCAAACGGATGCCTCAACATTCTGGTGGGAAACCCCGGCGCCATGTCGCTAAAGAATGCAGGTCGCACCAACGGCCTGCCGGTGCCGCCTGTGGCTGCCCGCGCCTCGCCACTGGTGCTGTTCGGATTTTCGACCAACGGCTTGAGCTGAGCCGACGCGCTACCTGCGCCCAGCCCCACTACGGCCATCAGTAGTATGATGCTTTTTTTCACCTTGTATTCCTACTTTTTCTCCAAAAAAAATTCAAGCGGCAAAGGTACATTTTTTTTCGGACATGGCACAATTTTTTTTAGGCGAGGCCAAGCAACATCATCCCAAGCCCGCCACCAGCCCCGCAATCACGCGCGGAAAATGTGCCTGCTCCAGCTCGTGAATGCGGGCCGCAATGTCGTCGGGCGTGTCGGTGGGCAGCAGCTCGCAGGTGGCTTGGAATATGGCGTCGCCGCGGTCGTACTCGGCGCTCACGTAGTGGATGGTGATGCCCGACTGGCGCTCGCCTGCGGCCTTCACCGCTTCGTGCACGTGGTGGCCGTACATCCCGCGCCCGCCGTACTGCGGCAGCAGCGCGGGATGGATGTTGACAATGCGGCGCGGAAAGGCATCCACGATGGCCTGCGGCACGAGCCACAAAAATCCGGCGAGCACAATCACGTCCGGCTGACGTGTCAACAGCTCATCGAAAATAATATTGCCTTCAACCCACTCTTTTTTGCCAAAAACACGAGTTGGGACGCCCAAATTGGCGGCGCGAACAAGCGCGTAAGCATCTGTATTATTGGAGTATAGAGCATCTATTTTGGCGGTTTGCGGGCGGGCATTGTGGAAGAAATTGATGATGTTTTCGGCGTTGGTGCCGGAACCGGATGCGAAGATAATTATTTTTCTCATTTTGAGGCGTTTAGTATTTTTTGTATGTATTTTTTTGCACAAAAGTAGTAAAAATACCGAAATAGTTATTACCTTTGCAGCCGACTTTGCCAGAAGTCGCTATGTAAAACTACAGATTTTCTAATTCAAACTAAACTGAAAATTATGGCAGATGTAGCAGCAAAAGTGAAAGCGGTCATCGTTGACAAGCTAGGAGTGGATGAAGCGGAGGTAACACCTACTGCAAGCTTCACCAACGATTTGGGCGCTGATTCGCTCGACACCGTAGAGCTCATTATGGAGTTCGAAAAAGAATTCGGTGTCACCATTCCCGACGAGGATGCGGAAAAAATTTCCACCGTCGGAGATGCCATTGCTTACATTGAAAATGCAAGCAAATAGCATCAGTAGTTTATTATTTTGCAAACCATTTTTTTTTGAGCAATGGAGTTAAAGAGAGTTGTTGTAACTGGTATGGGAACCATCAATCCTTTAGGCAAATCGGTTGATGAGTTTTTCGACAATTTGCTGCGCGGGACTAGCGGAGCCGCACCTATTACACGATTTGATAGCGCTAAGTTCAAGACGAGATTTGCGTGCGAAGTAAAAAATTACGATGTTGCTCAGCACGCTGACATCATCGACCGCAAGGAGGCTCGCAAGCTCGACCTCTTTACGCAGTTTGCTATGGTCGCGGCGCACGAGGTGATAGCCACTTCGGGCCTCGATTTTAGCAAGGAGAACGTCGATGAAATTGGCGTGGTATGGGCATCGGGCATAGGAGGTATTCGCACCTTCTTCGAAGAAGTAAAGGGCTATACCGAGGGCGATGGAACGCCTCGGTTTAGCCCTTTCTTTGTGCCCAAAATGATAATCGACATTGCCGCAGGGCACATCTCGATGAAGTACGGCCTGCGAGGGCCGAACTTCGCCACGGTGTCGGCCTGCGCCTCATCCACCCATGCGATGATTTCGGCCTTCGACATCATCCGGTTGGGCAGGGCGCAAGCCATCATCGCCGGCGGCTCCGAGGCGCCCATCAACGAGGCGGCCATGGGCGGCTTCAGCTCGTCGCAGGCGCTATCAACGCGCAACGACGACTGCTCCCGCGCATCGCGCCCCTTCGACCTCCACCGTGACGGTTTTGTGATGGGCGAAGGCGCAGCAGGACTCCTCTTCGAGGAGTACGAGCACGCCATGGCACGCGGCGCGAAAATCTATGCCGAAATTGTGGGTGGCGGTATGACTGCCGACGCCTACCACATCACCGCGCCCCACCCCGAAGGGCTTGGCGCGGCCAACGTGATGCGCAAGTCGCTCGAAGACGCAAACCTCAAGCCCGAAGATGTGGGCTACGTCAACGTGCACGGCACCTCAACGCCGATTGGCGACATCGCGGAAATTAAGGCAGTCGAAAAGGTGTTCGGTGAGCACGCCTACAAGATGAACATCAGCTCCACCAAGTCGATGACCGGCCACCTGCTGGGCGCCACCGGCGCTGTAGAAGCAATGGCGTGCATTTGCGCCATCCAGCGAGGCCTGATACCACCGACTATTAATCACGAAACCGTTGACCCTGCCTTTGACCCGCGCCTCAACCTTACGCTCAACGTAGCGCAAAAGCGCGAGGTGAACGTTGCCCTGAGCAACACGTTTGGCTTTGGCGGGCACAACGCATCGGTAATTTTTAAGAAGATATAGACGCTTTGTTTTCGTTTTATTCTCTCCGAAAAAAATTGTTTGGCCCCAAAGCCAAACCTACGCCTAAGCCCATCCGGCGCAGCCCTCTCGTCCTCGCGCTGGAGCAGGTGTTAGGCTTCGCTCCGCTTCGCGTGGAGCTCTACGAGCAGGCCTTTACCCACAGCTCCATGACGCGCGAGTTCTACCGCCGCCATCGCCCCGCCGAAAACGCCGCCAAGTGCCACAACGAGCGCCTCGAATTTCTTGGCGACGCGGTGATAGGGGTTGTCGTATCGGACTACCTCTACAACAAATTTCCCGACCGGCGCGAAGGATTTCTCACCCAGCTGCGCTCGAAAATTGTTGGCCACACCGCCCTCGACACGCTGGCGCGAAAGCTCAACCTGCTGAACATGGTCAAAGTTTTGCCCGGCAACGCCACCAAAAATCTTGGCGGCGACGTGCTCGAAGCCTTGATTGGCGCCGTCTACCTCGACAAGGGGTACGAGTGCGTGCGCGACGTGTTCCTCAACCGCCTGCTGCTGCCCCACGTGGACGTGGACAAGCTGCTGCGGCAGGAGTTCGACTACAAAAGTCGCCTGCTGGAGCTGGTGCAAAAGCGCAGCCAGCACGCCACCTTCGACATGGAGATGCAGCAAGGCAAGGGACGCGGTGCCGCCCCAAAATTTTACTGCACCCTGCACATCGACACCGAGGTGGCCGGCACCGGCGAGGGAAACTCGAAGAAGGAAGCCGAGCAGCGTGCCGCCGAGCAGGCCTTTAACCGCCTCACCGTGCAGCACCACTGATGCTGAGCACCCCCATACAAATTCGTTTTAGCGACATCGACGGCCTTGGGCACGTCAACAATTCGGTTTACACGAGCTACTTCGACGTGGGGCGTTTGGACTACCTGCGCCGCGTGTTGGGCAGCGACTTTGAGCTGGCCGATGAGCTGCTGATAATGGTGCACATCGAGCAGGACTACAAAATTCAGACCCGCCTGAACGACCAAATCGCCGTGCGCACCCGCGTGGTGAGCATTGGCTGCCGCAGCCTGCGCATGGAGCAGGAGCTGGTGAATCTTGCTACCGGCCAGGTGCACGCCACCTGCCGTAGCGTGATGTCGGGGTTTAGCAAAATCACCCAGCAATCGGTGGAGCTGAAGGAGGAGTGGCGTTTCAAATTTGAAAATTTGAAGATTTGAAAATTTGAAAATTGCAGCGCAGCTCCAATGATTTGCCAATGCAGCTGTACCCCAAAAAACATGAGTAGAACCCGCGCCAACATTGACGTTGACGCGGGTTCTACATTAACCCAATACCATTAAATTTTCTGGTGCAGCTGCCCTGATGATTTGCCATCCCAGCAATCTTCAAATTTTCAAATTTTCAAATCGTCAAATCATGTCCACGCTCCGCCTGATGAAGCGGCTCAAATCCTCGCCTTTCAGCATTCCGTTGGCGAGGAGGGCGAGGTCAACCAGCTGGCGCGAAAGCTCGTCGCTGCGCTCGCTCACCAGCCGCTGAACCAAGGCGTGGTCGGTGTTGACCACGAGGGTGTAGGTGCTGGGCATGGTGCCGTAAAAATTCATACCACCACCCACTGCCGACATATCCTTCATGCGGCGCATCCACTCGGGCTGCGTGATGAGCATTGGCGCTGCCTGCGCTCCCATGCTTTCGTAGGCCACGACAAAGGTTGCGCCGTCGCGCTGCAGCAGCGGCTCAAGCCCCTTGCGCAGCTCGTCCTGAACGTCCTGTGCGAGCGCAACAGCTTGTGGCTCGTCCTTCGCGATGAGCTTGTCGAGCACGTCCGCATCCACGCGGGCAAAGTGAACGTCGGCGCGCTTTTGCTCGAGGTGGTTAATGAAGTGCAGGTCGAAGTAGCCGTCGAGTAGCAGCACGTCGTAGCCCTTGCTTTTCGCCGCATCGATGAAGGAGTGTTGCGTCGCAGCATCGGTGGCGTAGAGCGCCACCAGCTGCTTGTTTTTGTCGGTCTGGTTGGGCTTGATGAGGGTGATGTAGTCGTCGAAGGTGAAGAATTTTCCATCGGTATTTTTGTAGAGCACCAGCTTTTCGGTGCGCTCGGAAAACTTCTCGTCGGAGAGCACGCCGTACTGCACCACCAGCTTGAGGTCGTCCCACTTTTGCTCGAATCCGGTGCGGTCTTTTTTGAAAATTTCTTCCAGCCGGTCGGACACTTTTTTGGAGATGTGCCCCGATATTTTTTTCACGTTAGCGTCGCTCTGCAGGTAGCTGCGCGACACGTTGAGCGGGATGTCGGGCGAGTCCATCACGCCGTGCAAAAGCGTGAGAAAATCGGGCACGATGCCCTCCACCGAATCGGTTACAAAAACCTGATTGCAGTAGAGCTGAATTTTGTTTTTTTGCACCTCGATGTTGCTGCGAATTTTTGGGAAGTAGAGGATGCCGGTGAGCCGGAAAGGCGCGTCCACGTTGAGGTGTATGTGGAACATGGGGTCGCCCTGCGCGGGGTAGAGCTCGCGGTAAAATGCCGCGTAGTCCTCGTCCGTTAGGTCAGCGGGTTTGCGCGTCCATGCGGGGCTAATGTTGTTCACGATGCGCGGCTTTTCGGTGTCCAGCTCCTTGCCGTCGCGCCACTCTTTTTCGGTGCCAAAGACAATGGGCACGGGCAGGTAGCGGCAGTACTTGCGCAGCAATTCGGCAATGCGCGGCTCGTCGAGAAACTCTTTCGAGTCGTCGTCGATGTGCAAAATGATGTCCGTGCCACGCTCCGTTTTTTCGGCATCTTCGAGGCTGAACTCGGGGCTGCCATCGCAGGTCCAACGCACGGCCTGTGCGTCGTCGCGGTACGAGCGGGTAATCACCTCCACCTTTTTGGACACCATGAAAGCCGAATAAAATCCAAGCCCGAAGTGTCCGATGATGCTTTGGGCGTTGTACTTTTTGATGAACTCGTCGGCGCTGGAAAAGGCGATTTGGTTGAGGTAGCGGTGCACCTCATCGGCTGTCATTCCCAGGCCGTGGTCGGAGATGGTGAGCGTGCTCTTGTCGAGCGCGAGGCTTATGGTGAGGTCGCCCAGCTCGCCTGTCAGCTCGCCGTTTGCGGCAAGCGTCTTCAATTTTTGCGTAGCGTCGATGGCGTTTGCGACCAGCTCGCGAAGAAAAATTTCGTGGTCAGAATACAGAAATTTTTTGATGATGGGGAAGATGTTTTCGGTGGTTACCCCAATGGAACCTGTTTGCATAGTGTGATTATTTTTTGGTGAAATTTACTTGTTTTTGGCAGAAGAAATGTCCGCCATTTTGTCGATTCTGCGCTGATGCCTTCCCCCTTCAAACCCAGTGCTGACAAAGGTTTTGACGATGTCGAGGTTGAGGCTTGCGTCAACAAAACGTGAGGAGAGCACGCAGATGTTGGCGTCGTTGTGCTGGCGGATGAGCGAGGCAATTTCGGGTGTCCAGCAGAGGCCGGCGCGGATGCCGAGATGCTTGTTGAGCGTCATGGCCATGCCGTTGCCCGTGCCGCAAATGGCGATGCCGCATGGCAGGCGGCCGCTCTCCACGGCGTTGGCCAGCGGGTGTGCGTAGTCGGGGTAGTCCACCGATTCGGTGGAGTGGGCGCCGAAGTCTTCCAGCTCGTAGCCCATTCCCGTTAGCAGTGCGGCGATGCGTGCCTTGAGCTCAACGCCCGCGTGGTCTGAAGCGATGCCAACGGCTTTCATTTTTCGTTCTTTTTGTTCCATGTCTCGCGTTCTTTTTTCAGGTCGTAGCCTTGCGCCGAGAGGTAGTTGTTGATGCGGCCCTTGTACTTGCCAAACCAGGCGTGCTTTTTTTCGCTCGACTCGGCGTCCATTGCGTGCTCACGCGCTTCGAGCAGGGCGGCCATGATGTAGCGTTTTTGCTCGTCGGAGAGCGAGGGAATCATGTCGCACTGCGCACGGTAGGTGAGCGGCGCCACGCCGTAGGTCATGCCGTCCTTCACCTTGTCCACCTGCTCGATGGAAAGCTCGCTCTGCAGCTTGGCGAGGTAGGCGCAATGCAGGCTGTAGAGGCTGGCGTTGGCCTCGTTTTCGGCGGCCTCAATTTTGCAGTCGCGGTTGTCGCTGCACTGCTCGCGAAGCTGCGCCACCACGGCGTTGCGGCCGTTGTGGATGGCGTTGAGGTCGCGGTACTGCACGGCAATGATGTCGCGCACGCGCACAAATTTGAGCGAGTCGTCGAGGTTGAGCGCGACCATAATTTTTGCGGCGCGTTCGGTAACCACTTTCATGTAGGCCGCGTCGGCGCTGGTATCCTGAGCCGGCGCAGGGCTTACGCAGAGGGCGCAGGCGAGGGCGGAGGTGAGTAAATTTTTCATGATGACGAGCGTTTTTTGTGGCGACAAAGGTATGAAATTTTATGCGATTTGCGATGGGTAGAACTTTTTGTGCGGCGCTACTCCAAGCGTTCTGCATGGCGCACGGAGCACAGACCGCCTTCGGGGAACGGCCTGCACCTGTGCGCCGGGGCAGGACAAAAAGTGTCGTCCTTCATTCCTCACTGCTAAGCATCAGCACCACGCTCTCATTCGGCTTCCCAATTCTCAGGCTGATGCCGGCTTTCATCAGGTAGTCGCCCGAAAACGTTTTGCCCTCGCCGTAGAAGACGCTGCGCGGGGCGGCCATGTTCAGCTCCGTTATCCGGTAGCGCTTGCTGGGGTCTAAGCCTTTGAGCTTGGTTTCCATCACCGACGAGCGCACGTGGTAGACCATGCTGTAGGCGAAAAACACGGCCTGCTTTTTGTCCTTGGCCACGTACATGAGCGAGGCGTAGCCGCTTTCGTCGTAGGGCGACTGGATGCGGTAGAGGTCGCCCAGCTGCACGAGGGGGCGGATTTGCTTGTAGGCGGCAATGGCGCTCTTGGCAAACACGGAGTCCTGCCCCGCAATATCCTTGGGCTGCAGCTCCATGCCCAGGCGTCCGGACATGGCCACGTCGAAGCGGAACTTGAGGGGCAGCAGCGAGCCGGTTTGGTGGTTGGGCGTGGCCGACACGTGCGAGGCTGTTGCCTGCGCGGGATAGATGTGGTTGGCGCCGTACTGGATGAAGACCCTGTCGATGGCGTTGGTGTTGTCGCTGGCCCAAAACTCGTCGTGGTACTGGAGGGCGCCGTAGTCCAGCCTGCCGCCGCCTGAGGCGCAGAGCTGAATTTCCACGTCGGGATACTTGGCCCGCACGCGCTCGTAAACGCTGTACAGGCCTTGCGTGTAGTCGTACCAGAAGTGGGTTTGCCGGTCGGCAGGCAGGTAGGTGGAGCCGACGCTCTCCACGTGGCGGTTGGCGTCCCACTTGATGTAGCTGATGTGGGGCGAGCTGGCCAGCACGCTGTCGAAGACGTTGAAGACGAAGTCCTGCACGGCGGGGTTGGTCAAATCGAGCAGCCACTGGTTGCGCATCTGCGGGATTTCGCGCTTGCCGCTTTGCACTATCCAGCCGGGATGTTTTTCGGCGAGCTCGCTCTTAGGGTTCACCATCTCCGGCTCAATCCAGACGCCAAAGCGGATGCCCTTGCTCAGGGCGTAATTGGCCAGGAAGTCAAGCCCCTGCGGTAGCTTCTTCCGGTTCACCTGCCAGTCGCCCAGGCCAGCCTTGTCGCTGTTGCGGGGGTACTTGTTGCCGAACCATCCATCGTCGAGCACGAACATTTCGATGCCGAAGTCGGCGGCCTTGTCCATCATGCCGGTGAGGGTAGGCTCGTCGAAGCTGAAGTAGGCGCCCTCCCAGCTGTTGAGCAGCACGGGGTTTAGCTTGTCGCCGTGCGCCAGGGCGTACTTGCGGCTCCAGTCGTGGAAGCTGCGCGAGGCCTGGCCTTTGCCCTGTGCGCTGTAGGTGAGCGCCATTTGGGGGGTGTTGAAGGGCTGGTTGGGGGCAAGGGTGTACTCTGCCGCAAAGTCGTTGATGCCGCCCAGCACGCTCAGCAGGCCCAGCTCATCTACCTCAAACGTCAGCTTGTAGCTGCCCGACCAGGCCAGGGCGCCGCCGTACACCTCGCCGTAGTCCTCGTCCGCCCTGCGGTTGAGCGACAGCAGGAACGAGGGGTTTTGGAAGCGCGTGGTGCGCACGCCCTCCTTTGATTCTACCGTTTTGATGCCCTGGGTGAGCGGCTCTTCCTTGACGCGCATTTCGGCTCCCCATGAGCCGTAAAAGTGCGTGAGGTAGTAGGCGTCGGCGTGCAGCGACAGGTAGGACGAGGCGATGTTGGCAATCTTCACCGCCCCTTTCTCCTGGTGCGAAATGCTTACGTGCTGGCAAATCACGTTTTCGGCCTTGTAAGCCGTAAAGTGCAGGTCGACCGCCACCGGATACAGGTTATCCTTGAGGTGCAGCACTGTTTGGGTGCGGTTGCTGTCCACCGCCTTGGTTTCGCTGCCGGCGTACACCAGCTCGGTGGTCAGCACGCCGTCGTCGTGGGTGAGGCGCAGGGCGGTAGAGCGGTAGAGCTTGCCGCCGTAGGCCGGAAAGAGCTGCTGTCCGCCGCTTTTGAGCAGGAAGGCTGCAGGGTCATTCAGCCTGCCGCCCCAGTGCTGAAGGAGCACGGGCGAGCCGACTTTTGCCGTAAAAATCATGGCGGCATCGTTGGTTTTCACCTCCAGCAGCTCGGTGGATTGGCCGTGGGCGGCGAGGGTGAGGAGCAGGAGGGTTGGGATGAGGAACTGTTTCATGGGAGTTGGGAATTATGAAGCTGTGGAGACGCGGCACGCCAGGTCTGTACTAGGCCTACTTGTTTTTGTTTTTATTCTACGTTTGGGGTGTGGCGGGAACATGCTTGGTTTCGCAACGAAACCTGCTTGGTTTCGTTGCGGAACTTGCTTGGTGGCACGGCCTGCACCCGTGCGCCATGCAGAACATCCAAAGTCCTGCCGTGCG
>JAITOI010000080.1 GCA_031289995.1 Prevotellaceae bacterium
AAGCTCAAAACCTTCGACCTAAGCGGCTGCGAGCTTTACGCCAGCTGTGAGCCTGGGCCGCTCAGCTTGTCGGCCATCTACTGGGCGCGTATCGACAAGGTGTACTACGCCGCCAGCCGCAGCGACGCAGCAGCAGTGGGCTTCGACGACTCGCCCATCTACGACGAGCTGGGACGGCACCTCAACCACCGCAAGCTGCCCATGCTACCGCTGCTGCAAAACGAAGGCGCTGTGCCTCTCCAAGAGTGGCTCAACGCTGGCATTAAAATCATGTACTGATGCGGGCTTGGTGAGAGCTACTATCCGCAATAATTTTCAGCTGAAATTTTTATGATAACCATCGGACTCTTTGGCTTCGGCACCGTAGGTGCAGGCCTCCACACCGTGCTGCAGCGCAGCAAAACGGTGGATGCGCACATCAAGCGCATCTGCATCAAAAACGCGGACAAAGCTCGACCTCGCAGCATCGACCCCGCGCTCTTTACCACCCGCGCCGAGGACATCCTCGACGACCCCGACATCAACCTCGTGGTGGAGCTTATCGACAACGCCAACGACGCCTACCACATCGTGAAAACCGCGCTGCAGCAGGGCAAGAGCGTGGTGAGCGGCAACAAGGCCATGCTCGCCATGCACCTCCAAGAGATGATTGAGCTACAGCAAAAGCACGGCGCCGCGCTGCTCTACGACGCCTCGGCATGCGGCAGCATTCCGGTCATCCGCAACCTCGAAGAGTACTACGACAACGACCTGCTCACCTCCATAACCGGCATCCTCAACGGCTCGTCGAACTACATCCTCTCCAAAATTTTTCAGCACGGCGAAAGCTACGACAAGGCGCTGCAGCAGGCGCAGCAGCTCGGCTTTGCGGAGAGCAACCCCTCGTTCGACGTGGACGGCTTCGACTCGCTCTACAAGCTGGTCATCCTTACGCTGCACGCCTTCGGCATCATCGTGCATCCCGACGACGTGTTCAACTTCGGCATCTCCAACATTGCCGATTGCGACATCCGCTACGCGAAAGAAAAGGGGCGCAACATCAAGCTCGTTGCCCGCGTGGGCAAGGTTTCGGACAGCTCCATCACGCTCTACGTGATGCCGCGCATGCTCACGCCCGACCTCTACATCTACAGCGTCGAGGACGAGTACAACGGCGTGGTCATTCGCGGGCAATTTTACGACAAGCAGTTCATGTTCGGAAAGGGCGCGGGCGCACTGCCCACAGGCTCCGCGGTGCTGAGCGACATCACCGCCCGCTTCCACGACTACCGCTACGAGTACAAAAAATTTCACACGCCCAACCCGCCCACCTACACCACCGACAAGCTCGTAGAAATTTACCTGCGCTACCACCACGCCAACGACTTTGAGCAGTTCCGCTTCACCGAAATTTCGGAGCGCTACAGCTGCCGCGAATACAGCTACGTGGTAGGAAAAATTGAGCTGAGCAACCTGCTTAGCATAAAAAAAATGATGAAAAATATGAACGTGTTTTTGGCGCTGATGAGCTCGTAGGGCGGCACGACAAAAAAAGAAAGCGCAGCTCAATGCTGCGCTTTCTTTTTACCTACTACATTGCCGCTGCCACTTGCTTCAGCAACGTTTTTAGAGGCCGTCGTTTGTGCACCCGCCGCGCCTTTTCGAGATCTTCGGTGGCTGCTTGTTCGGGCATGTGAGTGCGGGCAAACCACCCGTCGTCCAATTCCGGAATGTCTGAGTAGTCGATATCTTCATCCCGCATGTTTTTTACCCGCTCCCAATCGGTGAGCGACGGCAGCTGCAGGGCTTCTTCCAAGGTGTACCTAACGATTGCCATAATAATTTCTCCTTTCTTTTTTGTTGGCTCGTCGAGCCGAAATTAATCTTGTTACGCTGTTTCTGTTGGTGTGAGTAACCACAATAATGACCTCATCTATGAACACACCAATGGTGTTTACTCTTGCTTCGCCATAATTTTTTCTGTCGTCCACATCATCTTTTCTGTAAGGGTCTTGAAAAACGCGCAAGGCATCGGCAAAGTCAAGCCCATGCTTTGCTAAATTCGATAGTCTTTTGTTTTCGTCCCATTCAAATGTCATGGCTTCGTTCATATGGCGTTTTTTTAGTGCGCAAAGGTAGTAAGAATTTTGCACAAAGCAAGTTTTTTGTACCTTTGTCCCTGCCAAAAAATTTCTACATTTTCATCCATGAATCCCATCACCATCCTCTGCGAAAACACAGGCCTGCGCAAGGGCTACACGCCGGGCACATCGCTCATGCAGGTGGCGCGCGAGCAAAATATTTTGCTCAACGGCGCACCGCCATTAGCTGCGCTGGCCAACCATCTGCTCAAAGAATTGTGGTACGAGCTGTTCGCTCCGCAAACCTTGCTGTTCCTTGGCTACGAGCATCCCGACGGGCGCCGCTGCTACCAGCGCTCGCTCACATTTTTGATGCAGAAGGCCGCCAAGGAGCTGTTTCCCGAGCTGCTGCTCACCGTCAACCACTCGGTGGGCAACGGCTTCTACTGCGAGCTGCGCGGCCTGACGGAGGTTACGCCCGCCATCGCCGACGCCATTGCGCACCGAATGGCGCAGCTGGTGGAGGCCGATTTGCCGTTCGAAAAAACAAAAATTCCCACCACCGAAGCCATCGCCATTTTCCAGCAGCAGGGCTACGTGGAGAAGGCGCGGCTGCAGCAAACGCGCGGCAGGCTCTACACCTCGGTGTACTACCTCGACGGCTACGCCGACCACTTCTACGGCCCGCTGGCGCCCTCCACCGGATACCTGCGTCGCTTCGCCATCGCACCTCACCAAGGCGGCATGGCGCTTATGTTTCCGAACATCAGCAACCCCAACGAGGTGGACAAGCTCAACGAGCAAAAAAAGATTTTCGACATTTTTCACGAGCACAAAACCTGGGTCGAAATTCTGCAAGCGGGCACGGTGGGGCAAATCAACGAGCTCGTGCAGCAGGGCGAAAGCCCAGACCTCATCAAGATTTCGGAGGCGCTGCACGAAAAAAAGTACGCGCAAATTGCCGACCAAATTTCGCTACGCCGACACGAGATAAAGCTCATCCTCATTGCCGGCCCCTCGTCGAGCGGCAAAACCACAACCTCCAAGCGGCTGGCCATTCAGCTCAAGGTGGCTGGCTTCACGCCCAAGGTGCTCGAAATGGACAACTACTTTGTGAACCGCGACCGCACGCCCATTGGCGACGACGGCAAGCCCGACTTTGAGAGCATCCACGCCGTCGACTTGGCGCTGTTCAACGAGCACCTCGAGCAGCTGCTGCGCGGCGAGCGCGTGGAGCTGCCCAAGTTCAGCTTCAGCAAGGGCGAGCGGTTTTACGACGGCACGTTTGCGCAGCTCAACGAAAAAGATATTTTGGTGGTCGAAGGCATCCACGCGCTCAACCCCGCGCTCACCGCAGCCGTTGCGCAGAGCCAAAAATTCTGCATCTACGCCTCCGCGCTCACCTCCGTTAGCCTCGACTCGAACAACCGAATTTCGACCACCGACAACCGGCTCGTGCGCCGCATGGTGCGCGACGCCGCCACGCGCGGCCACAACGCCTGCGCCACGCTGCACCTGTGGAGCAGCGTGCGGCGCGGCGAGGAGCG
>JAITOI010000189.1 GCA_031289995.1 Prevotellaceae bacterium
GGATTTTTTGAGCACAGGCTTAGGCTGCGCGAGTTTTGTAGTGGCCATAGAAATTTAGATTTAAGATTTCAATTTTGAGATTTCAACCGCGCAAATGTAATGAAAATTTTTAATTCGGAGAGGGCTTCACGATGATGTTTTTGCCTACGTAGTCGAAGGGGTATTTCATGCTGCCAGATTTTTTAGATGAAAACCGGACGTGGTTTGTTGGCATCCTTCGGGTCTTCGATGTAGACGAAGGCGTAGAGCTTTGCCTTGACGGTACGTTTTTTTTGCAGGAATAACGCCGTCAACTGTTTTGGATCTTTGTGAGCGCAAAACACCTCGCCTTTTACGGGAGGGCCGCAATACTTGTTTCTCGGCGGGTGCACAGGGTCCTTGATTATGATGTGATACCCCGGATATTTCTTCACAATATCCGCCCAGAGCATCACCTCGCCCGTCTCCTGTGCAGGCTTTTTGGCAGCTGTCTTTTTGGCAACAGGCGATGCTGTTTTTTTGGCTACAGGCTTAGGCTTCGCGAGCTTTGTGATAGCCATGAAATTTTAAATTTTAAACTTTAAATTTTAAATCAAACCCTCCCCGGATACCTCCCCAGCGCCTCCCGCAGGCACTCCAGCGCGTTGCGCAAGTCGTCAATGTTGAGCACGTAGGCCAGGCGGACTTCGTTGAGGCCTAAGCCCAGCGTGAAGTAGAAGCCGGTGGCGGGTGCCACCATCACCGTTTGGTTGTGGTAGCTGAAGTCTTCGAGCAGCCACTGCGCAAACTTGTTGGAGTCGTCGATGGGCAGCCGCGCCATGGCGTAGAACGCGCCCTTGGGGCAGGGGCAGTACACGCCGTCCATGCGGTTGAGCGTGTCCACCATAAAGTCGCGCCGCGCCACGTACTCGTGGTGCACCTGCTCGAAGTAGGACTTGGGTGTGGCCAGCGCTGCCTCGCCCGCAATCTGGCCGTAGAAGGGCGGGCACAGCCTCGCCTGCCCAAACTTGAGCGCCGCCGCCAGCACGTCGCGGTTCTTGCTGATGATAGCGCCCACGCGGGCTCCGCACATGCTGTAGCGCTTCGACACCGAGTCGATGAGCACCACGTGCTCCTCCATGCCGCGCAGCTGCAGGGCAGAGTAGCTCTGCGCTCCGTCGTAGCAGAACTCGCGGTAGGCCTCGTCGCAGAAGAGGTAGAGGTCGTACTTTTTGACCACCGCCGCCAGCCGCTCCAGGTCGGCTTGCGAGTAGAGGCAGCCGGTGGGGTTGTTGGGGTTGCTGATAAAAACGCCCTTGGTTTTGGGCGTGATGAGGCGCTCGAAAGCCTCGATGGGCGGCAGCGCAAAGTCGTTGCCGATGCACGAAGTGATGGGCTTCACGTTCACGTCCGCCTCGATGGCGTAAGCCCAGTAGTTGGCGTAAAACGGTTCGGGAATGACCACCTCGTCGCCCGGGTTGAAGCAGGCCATAAACGCGAAGAGGATGGCCTCCGAGCCGCCGTTGGTGATGAGGATATCCTCGTAGCTCACGTCGATGCCCAGCTGCTGGTAGTAGCCCGCCAGCCCGCGGCGGTACGACTCGTTGCCGGCCGAGTGGCCGTAGGCGACAATGTTGGCGGTGCAGCTTTTGATGGCGTCGAGCGCCACCTGCGGTGTGGCAATATCGGGCTGTCCGATGTTGAGGTGGTAAACCTTTCGCCCCGCCCGCTTCGCTGCTTCGGCACAGGGCGCCAGCTTGCGAATGGGCGATGAGGGCATGTACAATCCTTTTTCTGAAATGCGAGGCATAATTTTTTTTGCTTTCTGCTGCGGCCTGCGGTGGCGGGGCTTGCGTAGCGATGGGCAGCGGCTGCTGCAATCGTTGTTCGACTACAGCTGCCGCTGCCCACTGCTACTTACAATAAGCTGCTACCACAAGCTGCCACTTATTTTACGCTTTTTGTGTACGCCCTCAGCTGCTGCCGATTTTCCTTCCAGAGCAGGAAGAGGACAAGCAGGACAAACAGCGCACCGAAGTTGACGAGGACAAGTTGTTTCAGGTTGCTCTGCCGAATCATAACGCCCGTGCCATCCTGCATCAGCTCAATCATGGGTGTCTCCTGAATGCGCTTCAGGTTCGCTTGTAGCGCCACGCGGCTGTTGTAGAGCGGCAGCGCTTCGTTATGCAGCAGGCGCTGGTCGTGGTCAGAAAATTCTATCATCTGCCCCTGCGGCTGAATGAACAGATTTTTGCGCTGCGAACTCTTGCCTTCCTCCTTCGAGCGGATAAAATATTCGTAGCGCTGTAGGCTGTCGAGGAGCGTTATTTGGCGGTCGATGGCGTCGATGCTCGACTCGATGGCGGCAATGGACAGCTCCTTTTCCTTGATGAGGTAAGGATTGGTATTGAACTTGTCGATGATGCACTGCGCCACGTATGGCAACACGTCGCTCGAGTACATGTTAACCACGATGTAGAAGCGGCTTCTAAGCACCGAAAATTCGTCCGTCCACCCCGAATCTCGCACCACCTTGCGGTTGTAGGTGTCCTTGATGTCGATAACGTCCATCACGCCGTCGCCGTTGTAGTCCACGCCCCATGAGGCGCCTATCGACTTAATTTTTTTCGACAGGCCGGTGTCGGGAATGCCCAGCACCTGCACCCATGCCGTGTCGCTGTTGGCCGAGTGGCCGAGGTCGTTGATGTACTTCACCGCAAAGGGGTTGTCGCCAACGTTCATGCGGGCCACCAGGTCAGCGCGGTAGTAAGGTTTTTGCACCTTATTCATCACAAAGACCAACAGCAGCGCCACCGCGCCCGTGCCCACAAACCACCAGAAGTTGCGCACGAGGAAGGCGAGGCAAACGGAGACCACGCGCAGCAAGGCTAGCAGAATAATTTTGACGAGCCAAACCAGCCGCTCGCCTAACCGCCACAGCAGGTTTCCAATTTTGCCCATTACCTCCGAGAGGTCAACCTCGTTGTCCGCGTTTAATTTCACGCGAGGCATTGC
>JAITOI010000208.1 GCA_031289995.1 Prevotellaceae bacterium
AAGCTCACCAATCCGTCGCTGAACGTGGGAAGCACGCACACGCCGCCAATGTTGGAGAACATCATCTGGTAGCGGCTATCGGTGGTGGTGCTGCCCATGTAGGCCGCATTGGTGCTCGAAAATTGCAAGGCCGGCGTGAACGCAAATTCGCTTGCGCGGTACACGCCAAGGCCTGCGGGGTTGAACGACATCGTGGTCAAATCGCCGCCCAACGCCGCAAACGCACCGCCCATCGAGCTGAAGCGTGCCGTGCCCTGATGCAGCGTGCGCGAAAATCGCAGGCCTTCAACCTCGTCTTGGGCATAGCCTGCAAGCGATAGCAATGCGGCGGCTGCCAATGCAAAAACATACTTTTTCATCTTTTTTTTCCTCCGTTTTTTTCAAAATTATTTTACCTGCCCGAACCTCTGCGACCGCCGCTGCTGCTACTGCTGCTGCCTCCGCTGCTGCGCGAGCTGCTCGACGACGAGCTACTTGACGAGCTCGACGAACTTGGCGTGTAGGTGCTACGCGAGCTTGCTGACGATGACGACGAGCTGCTGCTGGGCGCGGGCGTTGGTGCAGGTGTTGACGACGAGCGCGACACCGACGAGCGCGACGGGCTGCTGCTGCTACTTGGCGCAACGCTGGGCGCGGGCGTAGGCGCAGGTGTTGACGACGAGCGCGACACCGACGAGCGCGATGGCTGCTGCGTGGTGCTGCTCGTTGCGCCGCGCTGAAGTTGCGGGCGCGTAGAGCTGTAGGCCTGCGTTTCGCTTCGCGTGGTCTGCGAGCGGGAGTAGGCGCGGCCTCCCGATGTGGTCGCCGCGGATGCCGAGCTGCGCGTGTAGCCACCGCTGCTGGAGCGCACGTGCGTGTAGCCCGTGCCGCGGCTGGTGCCCGACACGCTGCTGCCGCGATGCCCGTTGCGGGCGTAGTAGGTGGAGTGGGAGTGGCCTCCTCCGCCGCCGTACCAGCCGCCATGCCCGTAGCCCCAACCGTAGCCATAGCCGTAGTAGGGGTTGCCCCAGCCGTAGTAGTGGTTGTAGGGGTATCCCCAGCCTAAGCCCCAGCCGCCGTAGTAGCCGCCCCAGCCGTAGTAGCCACCATAATATCCGCCGTAGTATCCGCCGTACCACGGCGAGTACCACGGGTCGTAGTGGTAGGGTTCGCGCACCAGCACCACGTACGTGGGGTCGTCGTAGCGCAGGCGGGCAGCGTAGCTGTCGTCCTCGCTGTAGCCGTTGGTGGCAGGCTGCTCCTGAGCTTCGCGCGGCTCCGACATCTCGTAGATGGTAGAGCCGTTGGGCGATTCGGCGTCCGCCCAATTTTCGTTATACTCCAGCGTGTCGCCGCTTTGCTGCTGCGCGAGCTTGCGCTGCAGCTCTTGCTGCTGCCGCTGCAGCTCCTGCTGCTGCCGCTGTAGCTCCTGCTGCTGCCGTTGCAGCTCTTGCTGCCGCTCGTATGCAGCGCGTTCGGCAGCGCGACGCTCGGCCGCCTGCTTGTCCAGCTCCTGCTGCTTTTTGGGGCTGTAGTACAGGTCGCCCTGCGCCATTGCCGCTGTGCCCATCATCAGAAAACAAATGAGGGCAGCAGCCAAACTTTTCTTACTCAGATGCTGTTTCATTTTGTGTGTTGTTTTAAAATTGTTACCTTTGCCGCTCAAAAATTTAGAGCTATCACTCTTTGTGATAAACGGCGTAAAAGTAAGCAATATTTTGGTAATAACAAAAAAATAGTAATGATTTCTGCAAAATGGCAAAAGAAGTAACTAACAAATCCGACAACTACGCGCAGTGGTACAACGACCTTGTGGTGAAGGCTGGGCTGGCCGAAAATTCCGCCGTGCGCGGCTGCATGGTCATCAAGCCCTACGGCTACGCAATTTGGGAAAAAATTCAGGCGGCGCTCGACAAGATGTTCAAGGACACCGGCCACGTGAACGCCTACTTCCCGCTGTTCATCCCCAAGTCGTTCCTCAGCAAGGAGGCCGAGCACGTGGAGGGTTTCGCCAAGGAGTGCGCCGTGGTAACGCACCACCGTTTGATGGCATCGCCCGACGGCAAAGGCCTGGTGGTTGACCCCGACGCCAAGCTCGAGGAGGAGCTCATCGTGCGGCCCACCTCCGAAACCATCATCTGGAACACCTACAGGGGCTGGATTCAGTCGTACCGCGACCTGCCCATCCTCGTCAACCAGTGGGCTAACGTGGTGCGCTGGGAGATGCGCACGCGCCTGTTTTTGCGCACCGCCGAGTTCCTCTGGCAGGAGGGCCACACCGCGCACGCCACCTGCGAGGAGGCCGTTGCCGAGGCCGAAAAAATGATTGGCGTGTATGCCGATTTTGCCGAAAACTTTTTGGCGCTGCCCGTGCTCGTGGGCAAAAAAACGGCGAGCGAGCGCTTTGCCGGCGCCGTCGACACCTACTGCATCGAGGCGATGATGCAGGACGGGAAGGCGCTGCAGGCGGGCACCTCGCACTTCTTGGGGCAAAATTTTGCCAAGGCATTCGACGTGCAATTCCTCAACCGCGACAGCAAGCAAGACTACGTGTGGGCTACGTCCTGGGGCGTGTCCACGCGGCTGATGGGCGCCCTCATCATGGCGCACAGCGACAACAACGGCCTCGTGCTGCCGCCCGTGCTGGCGCCCATTCAGGTGGTGATTGTGCCCATCTACAAGGGCGCCGATGAGCTGACGCAAATATCGGCTCGCGCCAGCGAAATCAAGGCCTCGCTCGAGGCGCTCGGCGTTACGGTGAAGTACGACGGCAGCGACAACGTCCGCTCCGGATTTAAGTTCGCCGAGTACGAGCTCAAGGGCGTGCCGGTGCGCTTGGCCATTGGCCCCCGCGATATGCAGAACGGAACGGTTGAGGTGGCGCGGCGCGACACGCTGCAGAAGCAGGTGGTGGCGCAGGATGGCGTGGCCGAATTGGTGAAGAATTTGCTCGGCGAAATTCAGCAAAATATCTTCAACAAGGCGAAGCAATTTCGCGCCGACAACACGTTTGAGGTGAACAGCTACGACGAGTTTAAGGAGCAGCTGGAGAAGGGCGGATTCCTCCTGGCGCACTGGGATGGCACGCCCGAAACGGAGGCGAAAATCAAGGACGAAACCAAGGCTACGATTCGCTGCATCCCGCGCGACAGTAAGGCTGAAGCGGGACGGTGCATGGTAACGGGTGAGCCGTCGGCGCAGCGCGTAGTGTTTGCGCGGTCGTACTAACGCTTGAAGGGCATCAAGTCGGTTTGCTGGCTGCCGCGAATTTTTTCGTCGGCGGCCAGCCCGTTTTTAACCTCAATGTTTATGCCGTCCGACACGCCCACCAGCACGTAGCGGCGGCTGAAAGCTTGCTCCGGTTGCTCGGCTGTTACCACCTGCACGAAGGCGCTGTCGCCCGCAAATTCGATGCAGCTTTCGGGCACGCTGAGCACGCTGTCGGCGCGGGCCAAAACCATTTCGGCGTTGGCGCTGTAGCCCGCCCGCACGTACACGCCCTTCGGAATTTTTGCGGCAGCTTTTATCTCGAACATGATGGCGCCGCTCTCCGTCACACCTTTTGGCGACACGTACTCCAGCAGCGCGTCGAGCTTCACGTTTTCGAGAGCGCCAATGGAGAGCGTGATGGTCATCCCTTCGCGCACCTTACCCACGTCGGTTTCGTCCACCTTGCCGCGAAAAATCATGTCGCCCATATCGGCCACCGAGGCAATGGTGGTGCCCTCGTTGAAGGTGTTGGATTGTATCACCGAGTTGCCCACCTTGACGGGCACGTCGAGCACCATTCCGGTGATGGTGGAGCGCACCTGCGTGGTGCTGTACGAGGTAGATTTTTTCGAGATGCCGTCGCGGATAATGCTAAGCCTGTCCTTGGCTTGCGACAGCGATTCCTCCTGGCTGTTGAGGTCGGTGGCCGACTTTTGAAACTCCTCCTTGGCGATGACGCCCTGCTCGTAGAGCGCCTTTTGCCGCTCGAACACCTGCCTCACGTAGTCGAGGTTAATTTCCTGCTGGCGCACGTTGCTTTCGGCGTCGCTGAGCTGCGACATTTCGGGAATGACCTTCACCTTCGCAATCACCTCGCCCGACTTGATGGACTGCCCAGCCTCCTTGTACAGCTCGGCCACAATGCCGTTGATTTGCGGCTTGATGAGCACCTCGTCGCGCGGCTCGATGGTGCCGGTGGCCACAGTTTTGCTCTCGATGGTGCGCACGGTGGGCAGCACAATGTCGAATATGGTGGGCTTCGGTTTCGACTTCTGCCACAGGAACACAAACGTGCCCACCACCACCGCTCCCAGCAGCACAAATAGCGCTGCGCGAATAACCTTTTTCATGCGTAATATTTTTTTTATGCGGGGGCAAAGGTAAGAAAAAAACGGCTAAATCTTTTTTTGAGATGCTATTCCAAGCGTTCTGCATGGCGCACAGGTGTTGGCCGTGCCCCGAATGTGTAGGGACGCGATTAATCGCGTCCCTACCCCGTGCGCAAAACGCGGATGTGTTGCCGTCCGCAGGCTGCACTATTGCTTGCCTGCGGTTATGAAAAATTGCGTCCCTTCGGAACTTGCTGCAACATCGCACATAGACTCTGGCATTGTCGCACGTCGCATATCGCACCCAGGGCAACCGCATCAAAATCCGAGTAATTTCAGCATGTAGTCGTTGTCGAGCGCGGCCTTGTACTGCCGCTTTTTTAGGCTATACTTGTCCTGCACTTGCGTAAGGAGCTGCAGGGCTATTTTTCTGATGGCTGATAGGTTGTCAGGCGCGTGGCTTTTTCTTGTCCGACAGCTATCCTCCTTAAAGGTTACGTCCAGGTG
>JAITOI010000230.1 GCA_031289995.1 Prevotellaceae bacterium
GCGCGAGCCGCAGGTTTCGGGCAGCGACTTGCGCACGTCGGCGTGCCAGGTGCTGCCGTTGATGTCGGTGTAGTCCGGCCCGCCGCAGTTGAGGCGGTAGAGGTAGGTGTAGCCCTCGATTGACTCGGTGGTGTTAGCCACGCCGTTGGTTGCCACGATATGCTCGGCGTAGCTGGAGCGCGGCAGGTGGTGTAGGAGCACGGCATCGCTGGCCACCACGGTGGGGCTGTTGTTGAGCATTCCGAGCGCGAAGAGCACCTCCGAATTTACGTTCACGTGGTGAAATACGAATCGTGCTTGGTTCTTGCGTCGGCGCTGCATTCCGAGCATCACGGTGTCGCACCACAGCTCCAGCTCGTCGCAGTTGGAGTAGACCACTACGCTGTCCTTTACGCCCGTTGTTGTCCAGCGGTCGGGCCAGGTGTGCATGGGGATGTAGACCATCGGCTCGGCCTGCGGCGTGTAGCGTGCGCGGTACATGAAGTAGGCGTCGGTAGGCTCACCCCAGGCGGTGAGCAGGCCTTTGTAGTTGACGGGGCCAATGCGGTCGAGCTCGCGCAAGCCCTCGCCGTTTTGCGTGCGCCCCGGATTTTCGTGCGAGCTGAGCAGCCACTGAAAGTGTCCACAGCTGTAGGCTTTCGCGGCTTCGGCCTGCTGCGCCTTGAGCTCCATCAGCTGCAAAAATCGGTCTTCGCTCAGCTCCCCGTTTTGGTCGAAGCTGCCTTCGGTGCGCAGGTCCATGCTCCGCCACGCGCCGTACTCGCCGTTGAGCAGCTGCTTGGAGAGCTCGCGGGCGTAGGCCTGCGGGTTGCCGCCGTAGGTGCCGCTCCAGTTCTGCACCACGTTCCAATCTGTGCCCACGCCGCCGTTGCAGGTGGTTACCTTGCGCTGCGATGAGGTGGTGGGGTCGAGCTCGCGGATGATGTCCACGCACTCCTTGGCGAAGTCTTCGGGCAGCTTGCTTTCGTTCTGCAAGCCCCAGAGCACAACGGCTGGATGGTTGCGCCGCTCGCGCACCCACTCGCGCAGCAGCGCCTTGAAGTTGCTGCGAAATTCGGGCGTGTCGAACCATATTTGCGCCGACATCTGCGTCCACCAAGGCATTCCGAGTATGTCCATGTAGCTTCCGTAGCGCAGGTTGTGGGGCTGATGCGCCTCGCGAAAGGCGTTGAATCCGGCGGCTCGCATTTGCGAAACGCGGGCGTAGATTTGCTCCTCGGTGAAGGCGTGGCTGGCGCCCATGTTGTGCTCGTACTCGCATACGCCGTTCACGAAAAACGGTTTGCCGTTGATGAAAAATCTGCCGTCGCTACCCTTGCGTCCTGCGGGCCAGCTGAGCGTGCGAATGCCGCAGGAGACGGAGGTGTGGTCGGTCAAGTCGCCATCGGCCACGAGGTCAACCACCACGCTGTAGAGCTGGGGCGCGTCGGGCGACCAGAGCTGCGGATGCGCGATGCTGTCGAACAGGAAGCTGAGCGTATCCACGCTGTTCGCAGCCAGACTAAGCGGCTGGCGCAGGCTTGCCACCAGCGAGTCGTCGGGGCTGAAAAGCCGCGCCACCGCAGCGATGGAGCGCGTACGGCTGCTGTAGTTTTTCAGCTCGACGTTGGCGTGCAGCGAGGCCAGCTTGTCCGAAATATGCTCGTCGTTCCACACGTGCAGCCCGAATGGCTCAACGCGCACATCGCCCGTGGCTATTAGGGTTACGGGGCGAAAGATGCCGATGGGCTGCGAGCCTTCGGAGAAGCCCCAGGCCGACGAGCAGCCTCCGCAAACCCAGGGCAGGTCGCGGATTTCGGCGGGATGGTCGGCGCGAACGGCGAGCAGGTTGTCGCCGCCAAAGCTGAGCGCGTTGGTTACGTCAACCGTAAACGTGGTGCGGCCTCCGGCGTGCTTGCCCAGCTCCTGTCCGTTGACCCAAACCGTGGCGTACGAGCCTACGCCCTCGAAAAAGATGAAGTAGCGGCGGCCGCTCTCACGCTTGCCCACCGTAAATGTTTTGCGGTACCAGGCGTAGCCGTGCAGGTTGCCGTGCTTCAATCGGCGGTAGCCTTCGTAGCTTTCCCAGCTGTGGGGTACGTTCACCGTTTGCCACTTTTGCGTGCTGTAGCGGGCACGCTCAAAGCCCGTGTGTGCACCGATGCTGTCGGCGAAAGCTGTTTGCCAGTCGGCGTTGAGCGAGGTTTCCGTGCGAACGCCTTGCTCCTGTGCAAGGGCAACGCAGCTTGCCGTAATGGCTAAAAAAAGTGCTGTTGTTTTTCTCATTTGAGCATAATTTTTTGTGATGCGACGCTACCGTTTTTGTCGAGGACGACGCGCACCATGTAGATTCCGGCAGGCAGATGGTCAAGCCCTACCTGCTGCTCGCCAAGCCTTGTCAGCATTAGCGTTCCGAGGATGCTGTACACCTCCACGCGCTCGTTTTGGGGCGCGTATAGCGTTCGCCCAACGGCGTAGATGCTGGGCTTTGCGGACAGCGCGTGGGCGGATGGCGCGGCGGTAATCAGCTGCGACATTTCGCCCGGCCTTCCGTAGCGGTTCACCGTGCGCAGGCTGTGCGGCACGTCGGGCTGTTCGCGGATGCTGAAGGCGGGTGCGGCGGTGTAGGCCAGCAGCGAGTCGTTGCGGTACACGAGGTAGCCGCGTGCGCTGCCCACCGCCGTCCAGCGTAGCGAATCGCCTGCAACACCCATGCCGCTTGGCGCGGGCAGCAGCGGCTCGTCGATTATTTCGCGATGATTCCATTCGCCAAACATCGCCGCCGCCGCGTACTGTTCGGCCTCCGCCGCGCTGAGCTGGTGACCCAGCGGGCTACGCTGCGACACGTTGAGCGCTGCGCCTTGCAGGTCGGTCGAGAGGTACTCGTCGAACTGCGGGTTGGTGACGTTCCACTCTGCCCAACCTTCGGGCTTAATGTGGCCACCCATTTTGCACTCGACGAACGCCGCAGCACCCGCGCCCCAAGGACGGCCAAGGTAGCAGCTGCTGTCGGCCAGCCCCTCCTCGGCGACGAGCGAGCAGCGCAGAAACACCAGCCTTCCGCCAGCGTTGGGCGCGGCAATGTAGCCCGCTTTTCGGCTGCGCGAAACGATGCTGCAAGCCTCGTGCACCAGCGTTGCGCCGCCGTAGATGAAGTCCACGTCGCCGCTCGTTTCGCCGTTCAGCACGTAGTGGCGCTTGCCGGTTTGCCGCGCGTAGTAGGTGTCCTGAAAGCCGCGCAGCCTGCAGCTGTTGAGCGTGAGCCTATCGCCATCGCAGAGCAAAGCCTGCGCCTGCGCTTGCGTTGCGGTGTTTTCGATGGTTAGATTTTCGGCGTAAAAATCATCGGCCATCACGAGCATTGTGCTCGCGCCTTCGGCGTCCAACGTGACGGAGTTGAGGGTTTGACCCTGGTAGCGGCTGCCGGTGATGACAACGCTGTCGCGGCTTTCGCCAATGATGGTGATATTTTTTTTGGTAACGTGGAGCGGCAGGTTCGACGAGCCAAGCCGGTAGCGACCGTTTTTGAGGTAAATCACCTCGCCCTCCTTGGCAACGCTGAGCGCCTTGCCCAGCGCGTTGGTGGCAGGCGCCACAAGGGTTTGCGCCGTCGCGGGACGGGGCAGCAGCGCAGCAAAAAGCGCGATGTTCAGCAGCCGAAAGTGGGTTAGCATACGTCAGATGTTAGCGTTCAAAAGGTCGCAAAGTTATTGAAAATATTTTGCACGGCGCTACCAAATTGCTACTTTTGCCGAAAATTTATTTCACACCATGAACATTTCAATCATCGGAGCAGGCAATATGGGAGGCGCCATAGCCTGCGGTCTCATCAGGGCTGGCGCGATTCGACCTGCCGAACTATGCGTGGCGGACGTGCACGACACCGCGCTGCAACCCCTGCGCCAGCAAGGCATCCGCACGTTTGCCCACGGCGCCGAAGCGGTGGCCGAAGCCGACATCGTCATCGTTGCCGTCAAGCCCTGGATAGCCAAAGAGGTGCTGCACAAAATTCGCCCCGCGCTGCCGCCGAAGGCAATGCTGGTGTCGATTGCAGCAGGCATCACGCTGGCGCAATTGCAGGGGGAGCTGGGGGGCAACACGGCCTCGTTCCGCGTCATCCCGAACACCGCCATTGCCGTTGGCCAAAGCATGACCTTCATCGCCTCCGACAGCGCGACGCACGAGCAGGAGCAATCGGTGCTGGCGCTATTCGCCGCCGTGGGACAGGCGATGCTCATTCCCGAAGCGCTGATGGCGGCTGCCACCGCGCTGTCGAGCTGCGGCATTGCCTACGCGATGCGCTACCTGAGCGCGAACATGCG
>JAITOI010000231.1 GCA_031289995.1 Prevotellaceae bacterium
TACACGACGCTGAACCGATCTACGTTTCGGACGAGGAAACGCTGCCTGCGGCCTCGCAGGACGAGCTGCAAATTGAGGAGCACGAAAGCTCAAACGAGGCTGAAGTTTCGGCTTCGCCCGACGCTCCGGAGGCGAACGAGCAGGCGGAAATTCGACCTCAGGAATTGGTTGATTTATCGGACGAGGAGACGCAGCCTGCGGCCTCGCAGGACGAGCTGCAAATTGAGGAGCACGAGGACTTGGACGAGGCTGATGCTTCGGCTTCGCCCGCGAATTTTTACGATGGCATCGACCGGCAAACGCTGGTGGACACGCTGGCCAAGCTGCTCGGCGAGCGTCCCATTCAGGAAATCAAAGGCGAGGTGGAGGCCATCAAGGTGGCATTCTACAAGCGCTTGGAACAAGACGAAGAGCAAGCCCGCAGCCAGCATGTGGCGCGGGGCGAAGCACCCGAAGACTTTGTGTGGCCTGACGACGGCGTGGAAGCGAAACTCAAAGACCAGCTTGCGGTCTACAAAAAATTGCGTACCGATTACGCCATGCAGCTCGAAAAAGAGCGCGACGTCAACCTCGAACAAAAGCTTGCGCTGATTGAAGAATTGAAGTTGCTGCTGGAACGGCAGGACGACTTCAACAAAATTTTCAGCGACTTCAAAGCGCTGCAATCGAAGTGGCGAGTCATCGGCGCAGTGCCGCTTGCGCGACAGAAGGACGTGTGGGAGGCATACAACTACAACGTGGAAAAATTCTACGACGTAGTCAAAATCAACCGTGAGCTGCGCGAGCTCGACTTCAAAAAGAATTTTGAGCTGAAGCAGCTGCTGTGCGAAAAGGCGGAAGAGGCCTTGCTCGAAACGGACGTGGTGAAAGTGTTTCGCAGCTTGCAAAAATATCACGAGCAGTGGCGCGAGGTGGGGCCAGTGGCGGCGGAGTATCGCGAGCCGCTGTGGGAGCGCTTTAAGAACGTTTCCGCGCAAATCAACAAGAAGTATACCGACCACTTTGAGGCCGTAAGAATTGAGCAGCAAAACAATCTCAACCTCAAGCTGGCGCTGTGTGAGCAGGCCGAGGAGCTGCAAGCCGAAACGCCACCGACACTCAAAGTGTGGAACGAAAAAACGCAGCTGCTGCTTGAGATGCAAAAAATGTGGAAGACCATCGGCGCCATGCCCCGCAAGGAAAGCGGCAAAACGTTTCAGCGTTTTCGCGCCGCGTGCAACGCATTTTTTGATAACCGCCGCGACTACTTCACCGAGCAACGCAACGAGCAAAACAGCAACCTACAGCAAAAGCTCGACCTGTGTGCCCAAGCCGAGGTGCTGGCCGATAGCAGCGAGTGGAAAAAAACTTCGGACGAGCTGGTGAAGCTACAGGCGCAGTGGAAAAATATTGGCTCCGTGTCGCACAAACAATCGGAAGTGGTGTGGGCAAGATTTCGCGCGGCGTGCAATAAATTCTTCCAACGTAAGAAAGATTTTTTTGCCACGCAGGATGCACGCTACGACGAAAATTTGAAGAAAAAAGAGGAGCTGATTGCCGAAATAAAAAGCTACACGTCCGCCGGCAACCCTTCCGAAAAACTTACTGCCATCAAGGATTTTCAGCATCGCTGGGCGGAGATTGGCTTCGTGTCGTTGAGGCACAAAGAGCAGCTGCAAAGCGACTACCGCGTCGCTATCGACGCGCTCTTCAATGCGCTCAAAATTAGCCCCGGCGAGCGGCAAATTATGGAGTTCAAATCGCGCATGGCAAGCACTGCTGACAAGGGCGACAAGCGTACATTTTCGCTCGAGCAGGAGCGGCTTCAGCAGCAGCTGCGCAAGCTCGAATCGGACGTCAAGCTGTGGGAAAATAACATCGGATTTTTTGCCCACTCGAAGAACGCTGGTGCGCTGGTGCAAAACGTGAAGGACAATATCGACAAGGCTAAGCGCGAGGTTGTGGTGGTGAAGGAGAAGCTGAAAGTGTTGGCCACAGCAGGAAACAAACCAGAAAAAAATAGCGACAACGCACAACGAAATGGATAGGAATACCATCTACGGATTTTTAGCGATAGCGGCCATTCTCATTGGCTTCAGCTACTACAGCTCTCGACAATCGGCCAACAGCGCACTCGAAAAAAAGAAGCAAGACTCGATATACGCGGTGCAACATCCCGCTCCTACTACCACGCAGGACAACGCTGCGGCAGCAACGCCTGTCGAGGAAGGCAAGGTGTCGCAGCCCAGCGAAGCGCTGGCACAGGCAGCAAGTGGCGAGCTAAGCTTCTACACCATCGAAAACGACGTGATGAGCGTAGTGCTTACCAACAAAGCTGGGCGCATCTACTCCGTAACGCTCAAAAAATTCAGCGCCTACAACGGCAATCCGCTCGTGCTATTCGACGGCGATAGGAACGACTTCTCGCTTCACTTCTACACCAACGACAGCCACAACTTCGAAACGTCCGGCTACTTCTTCACTCCGCACGCCGACGAAGCGGGCCACGTGATGGGCGAGAGCGACACCGCCTACACCTTCGGGCTGCGCCTGCAGGTGGGCGAAGGACAGCACGTGGACTACCTCTACACCTTGCGTAAAGGCTCGTATTTGCTCGATTTCGGCGTGCGCACCGTGGGATTGACCAACATCGAAAACGCAGAGCTGCTTTGGGTTTCTAACGCTTTCAGGCAGGAAAAATCGTTCTCCAACGAGAACAACTACACCACCATTGCCTACTGCTATCCCAACGAGAGCGCCATTGAGGAGCTTGGCCAAAGCACCGACAGCAAAGACGAGAGCGTAAAAACGCGCCTGCAATGGATTGCGTTCAAGCAGCAATTTTTTTCGTCCATCCTGATGTCGAAAGGCGACAATTTTTATGGCGCAAATATGGCCTACCGTACCTACAAGCCCGACAACGCCGAGCATCTGCTCAAGCTCTACACCGCCAACATCCAAATGCCCTACACGCCGCTGCGCGACCAGACCATTCCGCTCGCATTTTACTTCGGCCCCAACCACTACAGCACGCTCAAAAACTACAGCAACACCTTTGCCGAGCTGGTGCCGCTGGGCGCTTGGATTATCGGCTGGATTAACCGCTGGGTGGTCATTCCGGTGTTCGATTTTTTGAGCAAGTACATCTCCAGCTTCGGCATCATCATACTCATCCTAACCCTGCTCATCAAGCTGGTGCTGTTTCCGCTCACGTTCAAATCCTACATCTCGTCGGCGAAAATGCGCGTGCTGAAGCCTGAAGTGGACAAGATTTCGGCGAAGTATCCGAAGAAGGAAGACGCGATGAAGAAGCAGCAGGAAACGATGGCGCTCTACAAGCGAGCAGGCGCAAACCCAATGGGCGGCTGCCTTCCCATCCTCATCCAGTTTCCGATTCTGATAGCGATGTTCCGCTTCTTCCCAGCATCCATCGAGCTTCGGCAGCAGTCGTTCTTGTGGGCAGATGACCTGTCGGGCTACGATTCTATCCTCGACCTGCCCTTCAGCATTCCATTCTACGGCGACCACATCAGCCTCTTCACGCTGCTGATGGCAGGTGCACTCTACATTTCGTCGCGTATGAGCCTTGCGCAAACACCCGACACCGGTATGCCCGGGATGAAATTTATGACCCTCTACATGATGCCGATAATGATGCTATTTTGGTTCAACGACTACGCTGCCGGCCTTAGCTACTACTACTGTTTGGCGAACATCATCACCATCGGCCAAAACTTCGCCACGCGCCGAATGGTGAACGAAACCAAGCTGCACGAGCAGATGAAAGCCAACGCCAAAAAACCGGTAAAAAAATCGAGCTTTCAGGCCAAACTCGAGGCCATGGCAAAGAAGCAGCAAACGCAGAAGCGGCGGTAGAGCCAAGCAAATTTTGCGCACAAAAAAATCGCGCCATGATAAATTTTCAGCCAATATTCGACAAGTTCAACGACCTCACCGTGCTCGTCATCGGCGACGTGATGGTCGATTCGTACCTCTGGGGCAAGGTGAGCCGCATCTCGCCCGAAGCGCCCGTGCCCATTGTGGCCAGCGCCAAGCACGAGCACCGCTTGGGTGGCGCAGCCAACGTCGCGCTCAACCTGCAGGCGCTGGGCGCAACGCCCATTCTGTGCTCGGTGGTAGGCAACGATGCGAGGGCTGCAACATTCGCCACGCTGCTTGAGACCAACAGACTTTCGCGGCTGGGAATATTGTCCGACAGCACCCGCATCACCACCGTCAAAACCCGCGTCATTGCTGGCACACAGCAGCTGCTACGCATCGACGAAGAGGGCGTCAAACCGCTGCACGATGATCTCGAGCGCAAGCTCTACGCCCACATTGAGCGCATCGTTGACGACACAAAAATTGACGCCATCATCTTCGAAGACTACGACAAGGGCGCCATCACATCCAACCTCATCGAATGGGTTGTAGGCCTCGCCAACATTAGGAAAATCCCAACTTTGGTGGACCCCAAAAAGCGAAATTTTGCCGCCTACAAAAACGTTACGCTCTTCAAGCCCAACTTCAAGGAGATGTGCGAGGGGCTGAAGGAAGACGTGGACAAGTCCAGCTACGACGCCATCTTCGATGCCACGCGCCGCCTCATTGCGCAGCAAAATCTGCGCTACGCAATGATTACACTCTCGGAGCGCGGCGTGCTGCTATCCGACGGCGCACAGTACACGGCCGTGCCCGCCGAGCTGCGCAACATTGCTGACGTGTCGGGCGCGGGCGACACGGTCATCAGCGTGGCCAGCCTATGCTTGGCCGCAGGAATGGCAGCGCCGTTGATGGTGGCAGTCGCCAATCTGGCCGGCGGATTGGTGTGTGAAAAAGTAGGCGTAGTGCCCGTCGACAAGAAGCTGCTGCTGGAGGAGTGCATTAAAAAGCTGGCGTGAAAAAACTTTTTTTTACGAAATCATCATCCCCATCATTTCGTCAACAATGTCGCAAGCCACAGCAATTTTTGGCTTGAGGTTGTAGGAAATTTGGCGACCATTTTTGTCGAAAATGGTTACCTTGTTGGTGCTGACATCGAAGCCTGCGCCCGCGTCGTTCATGGAGTTGAGCACGATGAGGTCGAGGTTTTTTTTGCGCATTTTTTCTTGCGCGTTGGCCTGCTCGTTGGTGGCTTCGAGGGCGAAACCTACCAGCAGCTGGCCTGATTTTTTGAGGCTGCCCAGCTGCGCCGCAATGTCCCTTGTGGGCACCAGTGACAGCGTGAGCGAAGCTTTGTCGCGCTTCAGCTTGCCGTCGATTTTTTCGGCGGGCGTGTAGTCGGCCACAGCAGCGGCCATCACGGCTCCGTCGGTGGTGGGAAAGATGCTCGTTGCCGCGTCGTACATCTCCGCCGCCGACGTTACCCGATGCACCGTTACGCTG
>JAITOI010000232.1 GCA_031289995.1 Prevotellaceae bacterium
TTTGCCTACGGCTTGCCCGAGGCGTTTCGTAGCGCCATTGTCAAAGCCAACAATGTGGCCAATCCGGGCTGCTTTGCCACCGCCATTCAGCTGGCGCTGCTGCCGCTTGCCCAGCGCCAGCTGCTGCAGGGCGAGGCGCACGTGCACGCCATCACCGGCAGCACCGGCGCAGGCCGCTCGCTGAGCGAGGCCGGGCACTTCAGCTACCGCAGCGGCAACGTGGCCATCTACAAACCCTTTGCGCACCAGCACCTGGACGAAATTTGCAAAACGCTGCAAACCGTGCAGGGATGCGGCGTGACGGTGAACTTCATCCCGGTGCGCGGCTGCTTTACGCGCGGCATTTTTGCCTCCGCCTACACCAGCTGCCCGCTGAGCGATGACGAGGCAACGGCGCTCTACGACGACTACTACCGCGACGAACCCTTTGTGTTTACCTGCCACGGCGAGGTGTCGCTCAAGGACGTGCTCAACACCAACAAGTGCCTGCTGCGCGTGCAAAAAATCGGCGACAAGCTGCTCGTTACCTCCGTGCTCGACAACCTCGTGAAAGGCGCGTCGGGGCAAGCGGTGCAAAACATGAATATCCTATTTGGTTTTGATGAATCTACAGGCTTAAAATTAAAATCAACAGCATTTTAACTTTTGTTGACGTTTAATAACTATTATGTGGTTCGGAATTGACAAATATCGTGTACTTTTGCAGCATCATTAATACCATTAACATCATGAATCTATTTCTTTACGAACTACTTACGGCATTTACGACAACCTTTGTTATCATGCCATTGCTCATTAACTTGCTGACACGAAAGCAGCTGCTGGATATCGGCGGCCGTCGCAAGATTCATAAGGGCTTTATTCCGTCGATGGGTGGCATCGCCATTTTTATCGGCGTGTGCTTCGCTCTCGCAGTGTGGGTGCCGTTTGGCGAGCTGGCCTACTACCGCTACGTTTGCGCCGCGATGGTCATTATTTTCATCACCGGCCTGCGCGACGACTACCTGCCGCTGCCGCCTTCGGGCAAGCTGGCCACGCAGCTGCTGGCGGCCACCATGGTGGTGTGGGGCGGTGGCAACTTTGAGATGGGCATTCGCGTCACCTCGTTCTACGGATTTATGGGCATTGGCGAGCTGCCGCTGTGGGCAAGCTACTTCGTGAGCGTGTTCATCATCATCGTTATCACCAACGCCTTCAACCTCATCGACGGGCTTGACGGGCTGGCGGGCACCATTAGCCTCATCGCGTTTGCGGCGCTGGCAGGGTGGTTTTTGAGCGTGTGCGACAAGGACAACAACGCGCTGGTGCTGGGCTTGCTGCTGGTGGCGTTTGTGGGCACCATACTCGCGTTTTTGTGCTACAACTGGCATCCGGCATCCATCTTCATGGGCGACACCGGCTCGCTGCTCATTGGGTTTGTGCTGTCGGTGGGCATCATCAAATTTTTGACCACCACCGGTGCGCATCCCGCCGAAAGCATGTTCCACATTCAGGCGCCAATCAGCGTGGCCATTGCGATTGCCATCATGCCGCTGTTCGACACCGGCCGCATTTTTCTGCTCCGCCTTAGCCAAGGCCGCTCGCCGTTTTCGCCCGACAAGCACCACATTCACCACATGCTAAAGCGCATGAACATGAGCCACGCGCAGGTAGCGCTGTTCATGGGCGCGTTCTACGTGATGTTCGTGGGCGTGGTGGTGGTGCTGGCATCGCGCCTGCCGGACAACGTGCTGGTGCCCCTCATTGCGGGCAGCTGCGTGGCCTTCCACTTCCTGCTTCACTACGCCGTCAACTCCTTTTTTGCGCGCCGGCAAAAGCAGATTAAGCGCATGCTGTTGGCCGCCGCCGCGCAGTCTGCGCAACCCGCGTAGGCAAAGGGCTACAGGCGTATCAGCCGGGCGATTTTGAGCGCGAGGTCGGTGAAAATAATTTTCGGATTTCCGTTTTGTCCCAGCTGCTGCATGGCGAGGTTGAACTCGGCGTACAGCTGCGCTACGTTGCGGGGGTTGATGAAGGGCGAAAACTTGGCGCTCCACTCGGCCTCCTCGCCCGACAGGTACACGGCTTGAGCGACGTTCTGGTTGAGGGCAAAATTTTCGCGCAGCATCTGCATCGCGTACAGCAAAAAACTTTTTTGGTACTCGCGGCCTTGCTCGGCAAATCTTTTTGCCAGCGCCGTCAGCTGCTGCAAATTTTCGCCGCGCTTGGCGAGCTGTACGTTTGGAGCGCTACCGTAGCTGAGCTGCATGAGCAGCACGAACTGCTCGTAGTACTCGCGCATCCCGCTGCCACCCTGCCCTGCGAGGCGGCGTGCGCTCACCACGCTACCGTTGGCGGCGTGCGCCAATGCGCTGGCTTCGGCCTGCGCCAAATTGTGCTCACGCTGCAGCATTTCGGACAGCGCCTCGCAATCCACCGGCGGCAGGTTCACCAGCTGAGTTCGCGAGCGGATGGTTTTGAGCAGCAGGCTTTCGTTTTCGACCACGAGCAGGAAGAGCGTTTTGGCGGGCGGCTCCTCGATGAGCTTGAGCAGCTTGTTGGCAGCCTCCGTCCTCATGCGCTCCGGCAGCCAAATGAGCAAAATTTTGTAGCCCCCCTCGAACGATTTTAGCACCAGCTTTTGCGTGATTTTTTCGGCCTCCGCCACGCGGATAGTGCCCTGCTTACTTTCGAGGTTGATGGCCTGATACCACTCCTGTTCGGTGATGTAGGGGTTGCTGCGCAGCGCTTGCCGCCACTGGCCGATGAACATGTCGCTCACCGGATCTTTTTCGCCGTTGACCGGAAAGGCGAAGTGCAGGTCGGGGTGCACCAATTTTTGCACCTTGATGCACGAGCTGCAGGTACCGCAGGCGTCGGCGGCAACGGGATGCTGGCACATCACGTACTGGGCGTAGGCCAACGCTATTGCCAGATTGCCGCTGCCCTCCTTGCCCAAAAATAGCTGGGCGTGGCTCACGCGATTTTCGTTTACTGCGCGTGTCAGCCGTCGCTTGATGACGGATTGACCGATGACATCTTTAAACACAAGCTGAAGATTGATGGTTAAAACTAAGGGTTGATCAAGGTTTTTTTACCTGCCAAATCCGCCGCCACCGCCGCGCGGTCCGCCGCCTTCACGGAAGCGCGGTCCGTCGCCGTCGCGCTCGCTCTTGGGCGGAGTGCCAATGTTTTTGAGGCGGTAGATGAACGAAACAAGGTAGTATCGCCCCAGCACGTTGGAGGTGGCATCCTCGATGTAGCTGGCGGTAATGCTGCGGCTCACGCTCTTGTTTTGGTTGAGAATGTCGTAGATGGTGAAGCGAATTTCGGCCTGATTATTTTTCAAAAACTTTTTGCCGATGCTTGCGTCAAGCCTGAAGTACTCTTGGTTGTAGGACTCCGACAGGCCTTGGTAGCGGCTGTAGTTGGCCACCACCTGCGGGGCGAGGCTGTACCAGTGGTCGTACCACAGGTCGGCGTTGAAGCGGGCGCTGGCCACCTGCTGAAAGTAGGTGTTGTCGTCGCGCGCCTGCAGGCTGTTTTTGGTGATGTCGTAGGTGCCGTTGTACGACAGGGTGAAGTCGAAGCGCTCGCTGATGTTGCTGCCCAGCGTGGCGCGGCCGGTGGCCTTGTAGTCGTCGGCAATGTTTTTCACGCCGTTCACAAATCCGGGCTGCCGGGTGTACTGCCCGTTGGCGGTGAGGTTGAGGTTGCACTTCATGAAGGCGAGCGGCAGGCCAACGGTAACCTCGCCCCAGGTGCTCCAGTTGCCGTTCATGTTGACGGGCGAGGAGTAGCGTGCGCCCGGCGCGAGCAGCACGCTGTCGCCAAGCGGCGTGAACACGGTGGTGTCGTGCTGCGCGTAGTTGGTAATGGCTTGGGTCATGATGGCGTCGTTGGTTGCCGACAGGCCAATCGAGGCGAAGAAGGTTCGTCCGGTTTCGAGCGTGGTGCTGTTGTA
>JAITOI010000240.1 GCA_031289995.1 Prevotellaceae bacterium
TTCACCTCGCTTGCCTTCACGCCCGACGCGCTGAAAGCCTCGCGGGTGGCGGCTTTCAGGTTGCTCCACCAGGCCTCGGGGTTTTGTTCTGCCCAGCCTATCTTGACGGATTTAATCTCCATTTCCTGCTTGGGGCAAAAGGCGGAGGCTTGCTGCTCGCCGCTGGCCGCGTCCACCAGCGACACCTTTACCGATGAGCTTCCGAGGTCGATGCCCAGCAATGTTTTTCCTGCTGTTTTCATTTTTTATCCTCCAATTTTAGGACAGAAATGTTATCTTTCTTTCGATACTGCGCTTGTACAATTTTTCGTCGAAAGCGAAGAACTTGGCGGGCTTGTGCGACACGAAGCTTTCGCGCTTTTTGAGAGGTATGATGTAGCTGAGCGAAAGGATTTTTTTGCGAAAGTTGCGGCTGTCCATCTCGATGTCCAACACCACCTCGTAGAGGTTTCGCAGCTGACGAATGGTGAACTCGTTTGGCAGCAAATCGAAGGCCACCGGCTCGTGGCGCAGCTGCTGCGCCAGGTGGTCGAAGCCGGCTATCAGGATTTGGTTGTGGTCGAGCGCCAGCTTTTCCACATCGCTCACTATTGCCCACTCGCCGCCTTTGCGTGTGGTGTGGGCCATGAGCCTGGAGTCGAGCTTGACCAGCGCGAAATATACCACGGTAAGCACACGCGCGAGCGCCACGTGGTAGTAGCTGTTAATCCAGCGCAGGTCGGTCTTGGGCACGCGCTGCGGGTCGGAAAATGAGTCAATCGCGTACAGGCGAACGGGGCGGGCGCCCATCAGGTCGTGGATTACGCGGTGGGCGGCACCGGGTAGGTCTTCGTTGTCGGCAATGAGGCTGCCGGGCAGCTTGCAGTCGAACGATTTCACGCCCTCGCCTTCGCGCCAGCGGTGCGACAGGAGTACGCGCAGCGTGCTGCCGTCGAAGCCAAACACCACGCAGTCGACCGATATGCCTTGGTTGTCGTAAGTCAAGTTTGAATTTGTCATAACATAATTTTTTGGCGGCAAAGATACAAATAATTCTTAGCCGAAATACTTTTTACGCTACGTAAATTTCGGATTTCGGATTAATCGCCAAGTCGCAGCCCGCAGCATCGCCCATCCTCCAAGAATTTTCCTACCTTTGCCCCCTCAAAAAAATCAGGCAAACAAACTCATGGAACGCTACGCACAGCGCGGCGTGTCGGCCTCGAAGGAGGACGTGCACGACGCCATCAAAAACCTCGACAAGGGGCTATTCCCGAAGGCATTTTGCAAAATCATTCCCGACTATCTTGGCGGTAGCGACGCGCACTGCGTGGTGATGCACGCCGACGGCGCGGGCACCAAGAGCGCGCTCGCCTACGCCTACTGGCGCGAAACCGGCAACCTCGACGTGTGGCGCGGCATCGCGCAGGACGCGCTGGTGATGAACCTCGACGACCTGCTCTGCGTGGGCGTTACGGGCGGCATCCTGCTCTCGTCCACCATTGGGCGCAACAAGCGGCTCATCCCCGCCGAGGTGGTGAAGGCCATCATCGAGGGCACCGAAAGCCTGTGCGCCGAGCTGCGCGAATTGGGCGTGGACATTTACCTCACCGGTGGCGAAACGGCCGACCTGGGCGACCTGGTGCGCACCGTCATTGTGGATAGCACCGTGACCGCACGGATGAAGCGCAGCGAGGTCATCGACAACGCCCGCATTGCCGCAGGCGACGTGGTGGTAGGCCTCGCCTCCTTCGGGCAGGCCAGCTACGAGCGCGAGTACAACGGCGGCATGGGCAGCAACGGCCTCAGCTCGGCGCGCCACGACGTGTTTGCCAAATGCGTTGCCGAAGCCTACCCCGAAACCTACGACAGCGGCATCAGCCCCGCGCTCGTGTACAGCGGCTCGTGCCGCCTCACCGACCCCACCAGCACCCCGCTCGACGCAGGCCGGCTGGTGCTTTCGCCCACGCGCACCTACGCTCCGGTGGTGCGCCAAATATTGGACGAATTGCGCCCGCACATCCACGGCATGGTGCACTGCTCGGGCGGCGCCCAGACTAAGGTTCTGCACTTCATCGACCGCCTGCACGTGGTGAAAGACCAGCTCTTCGCCGTGCCCCCGCTCTTCGAGCTCATCCAGCAGCAGAGCGGCACCAGCTGGCGCGAAATGTACCAGGTGTTCAACATGGGGCACCGCATGGAAATTTACCTGCGACCCGAGCACGCGCAGCGCGTGGTGGATATCGCGCAGCAATTCCGCGTTGCCGCGCAGGTGGTGGGACACGTGGAAACGGCGTCTGCGCCGCGCGTGACGGTGAGGGGGGAGAAGGGGGAGTTTAGATTTGAGATTTGAAGATTTGAAGATTTGCATCGTCACACGTCGCATCTCAACAATGCCGCGTTTTAGATACGCGACTACAATTCCGGTGGTGCAATAATTTCAAGCAGCTTGACCGTGCTTGCTTGCATAAGCGTTGAGCGCACGCAGCACGTGTAGCTCCATAAGCATCGCATCGTTAGGAAACTCTTGCTGCACTTGTGCCTCCAAATCCTGCACTACCGCTGCGGGAATTTGCATCGCCTTGGCGGCCGATAGGTAATCAAATAATGGCTGATACATGGTGAAAAATAAAAGTGTTGACCAGTTGGAAAAAGAGCTGCAAAGATAGCTGTATTTTCTGGCTAAATCTTTTTTTGAGGTGCTATTCACGACAGCGATACGGATAACATGTCCAAGCGTCCTGCCGTGCGCACGGGTGTAAGTTGTGCCCCGAATGAGGCCTGTGCTCCGTGCGCAAGACCGCGACGGGTTGCCATTTCTACCATACTGCCATCCCTACGGGATTTCCCCGGTATCAGCGCTGGGATTGTCGCACATCGCATTGTCGCATACGCACAGCGCATTGAAAATCCCGTAGGGAT
>JAITOI010000022.1 GCA_031289995.1 Prevotellaceae bacterium
GAGGAGTGTCGCTACCCCGTGCTGCGCTTCGCTTGCACGGGGTTATCCACGTTTAAGTCCTACGGACTTCCGGCTACCGAAAAGTATTTCGTCATTGGTAGCGGAGCGAAGCAATCCAGCAATAGGCTCTGGATTGCTTCGCTCCGCTACCAATGACGAAATTCCCCATCTGCCTAATTTTCAACGAGAACAAAGTTGTGCTTGAGCGCCAGCTTTCGCAGCGCGTACAGCTCCCTTTTGGCCAGCTGCTCCTGGTACTTGGCGGCGCCAGCCTCCACGTAGTCCATGCCGCGGGTCAGCGCGTTGTAAACGGCGATGGCGATTTTTCTGGCCCCTGCCTTGATGGCGACGTAGGAGCCTTTCCGGCCCCTCAGCCGGCGGATGAAGGCGCCGATGGCGTTGTACTTGCTCGCGGACAGGGCCTGGGCCGACTGCCGGAATATCTCGCCGGCGCAGCTGCCCTTGGGCGCCTTTACGCGCCGCTTCATCTTGCCGCTCTGCTTGTTTTTGGGGCTCAAGCCCAGCCAGCTCACGAAGTGCTTGACCGTGGGAAAGCGGCTCATGTCCGTTCCGATTTCGCCCAGCAGCCGCAGCATCGTGCTGTCGTTGATGCCCGCGATGGAGCACAGGTTCACCCCGCTGTACTGCTGAACCAGCTGGGTGTGCAGGTCCTCGATCTGGGGGTTGTGGTGCCGGGCGGGGCAGGCAGGGCTGTCCACGACAATGTCCTGCTTGTCCTTGCCCATCTCCAGGAGCAGCAGCTCGATTTGCTTTTCGATGCTGCGGACGGACTGCTGGTGCTCCTCCCACAGGCGCAGGTTTTCCTGGAGCAGCAGCAGGTAGCGCTTGCTGTAGTTGCCGCGCAGCGCCTTCTTGAAGTCCTCCGGCTTTCGGGTCCGGATGCTTCCGTGGCACAGCTGGAGCAGCGCCTCTTCGCTCCGCTCGCCCGCCAGGATCGCGCGGATGACCCGCAGCCCGCTCTCCCCGTGCACCTGGGAGATGACGTTGCGCAGCTTGATGTTCATCAGCTCCAGGAACTTCTGCATCTTGTTCACGTACGTGGCGCCCATGGCTATCAGGTCGCCGCGCTCGCGCACCAGCACCCGCATCTCCTTGAGCAGGCCTTCGGCCACGATGCTTTCGCGCAGCATCCCGGCCGCGAACAGGCGCTGTATCCACTGGCAGTCTGACACGTCCGTTTTCCGGCCCTTGACCTGCTGCACCTCGCGCGGGTGCACCAGGCAGACCCGGATGCCGTGCTGCTCCAGCATGTCGTACAGGCTCATCCAGTACACGCCGGTGGCCTCCATCGCCACCGACTTGGTGCCGCTGCGCTGGAGGTACTCGCAGCACTTGCGGTAGTCGTCGGTAAAGGTCGGGAAGCTGACCACCTGCTGGCCGTCGATGGACACATAAATTTCGCGCGAGCCGACGTCTATCCCCGCGCCGTGGTGGTTGACTACCTCAAACTCCACCACCTCTTTCTTCTTTTCTTCTGCCATAATCCGTAACATTTAAGCGGTTTATAAAAATGCCCACGGCTCAAGGAGGTAACAGGAAACATGCGGTATGCTACCATGCGGGTATCCGTTTTCCGGTGGAAAATGTCGTGTCACCAATTGTTGTCCTACCGTCCTTGAAGCCAGTCTCGCAAGCAAGCAGTGGTGCATTAGTTGAGGGTTCGGCCACTTGCCGTGAGCGGGGCAAAGGTAGCTGTTTTGGGGATATTTTCAAAATTTATGCGCCGACCAAAGGGCCGCCCAACCCTGGGCAGCCGCACCAAAAATACCAGCCACCACCCTGGCTTTAGAGGGCGCTGGAGGAGGCGAAATGCGGGTCGCGCACACGGGCGCAGGCCGTGCCCCGGCGCGCAAGGCGCGGATGGGTTGCCATCCGCAGGCGAGCGGTAGCGCCGCCTGCGGACGGCAGCAGGCGGGCGCCGAGCGCACGGAGCACAGCCCTCCTTCGAGGCACGACCTGCACCCGTGCGCCAGCGCAGAACGCAATTTCGTCATTTTTATCCTGTCTGAAATTTTTTATTGGGTCTCGCAAGGACGACGAGCGGGTAACAGCAATACCATTACGAAGTCCCGAAGGGACGCAATTTTCATAACCGCAGGCAAGCGGCAGCGCAGCCTGCGGACGGCAACAAGCGCAGGTCTTGCGCACGGAGCACAGACCTCCTTCGGGGCACAACGTACACCCGTGCGCCATGCAGAACGCTTGGAGCAGCGTCTCAAGAAAATATTTAGCCAAAAAAATACCTACTTTTGCACCCACCAAATTCAACAAACAAAATGAAACCAACCATTGGCATCACCATGGGCGACCCCGCAGGGATTGGCCCCGAAATCATCGTAAAAACGCTGGCGGACGGCGAGGTGTACGCAGGCTGCAACCCGCTTGTGGTGGGCGATGCGGGCGTGATGCGTCGCGCCGTCGCGCTGCTCAAGCTGCCGGTCGAGCTGCGGGCTGTGCGGCAGCTGAGCGAGGCGGAGTTTGCCCCCGGCATCATCGCGGTGCTCGACCTGCACAACGTTGCAGGCGAGCTGGAGTGGGGTAGGGTGTCGGCTGCGGCAGGCCATGCTGCGTTTGAGGCCGTGCGCACGGTGATAGAGCTGGCGCTGCGCGGCGAGCTGCAGGCCACCGTTACGGCGCCCATCAACAAGGAGGCCATCAACCTCGCCGGCCACCACTTTTCGGGGCACACCGAAATCTACGCGCAGCTCACCAACACGAAGAAGTACGCCATGCTGCTGGCGGGCGACAAGCTGCGCGTTGTCCACGTGTCGACGCACGTGTCGCTGCGCGAGGCCTGCGACGCTGTCAAGGCCGACCGCATCGTGGAGGTCATCCAGCTGCTCGACGACGCCTGCCGGCAGTTCGGTATTGCGCAGCCCAACATTGCCGTGGCCGGCCTCAACCCGCACGCCAGCGACGGCGGGCTTTTCGGCTGGGAGGAGGAGCGCGAAATTGCGCCTGCCATTCGCCGCGCACGCGAAATGGGCTACCGCGTGCAAGGCCCCATTCCGCCCGACTCGATGTTCTCCAAAGCCATTGGCGGGCAGTACGACGGCTGCGTGGCGATGTACCACGACCAGGGGCACATCCCCTTCAAGGTTGACGGCTTCAGGTGGAACGAGGCCAAGCAGCGCCTCGACGTGCGCGGCGTCAACATCACGCTGGGGCTGCCCATCATCCGCGTGTCGGTTGACCACGGCACGGCGTTTGAGGTGGCCGGCAAGGGCGTGGCCAGCGAGGAGGCGATGAGGCTGTCGATTGGCTACGCGACGCGGATGGCGAAGGTTTGAAGAATTTGAAGAATTTGAAGATTTGAAGAATTTGAAGATTTGAAGATTGCGTCTTGTCGCACGTCTCACGTCTCACATCGCACATCGCACGTCGCACATCTCACGTCTCACGTCGCATCCTCGCACATCACTTTCTCACCCAAGCCACCGCCCCGCCCGCCTGCGGGTTATGCAGCGTTTGCACGGCGCCGCCATGCAGCGTTTGCGGGCGGGTGGGGGAGAGGGCGCGTCCGCTACGCGCGTCGAACCACGTGATGGCGTAGTCGCCTGCAGCCCTTGTCAGGTCGAGGGTGGCGGTGGTGTCGCTGACGTAGACCATGTAGGCAGCGGCGTTGGGGCTGGCGAGGAGGTAGTGCGCATCGTCGCCGTCAGCGGGCTGCATGGCGGCGGAGGAGGCGAGGAAATCCGCGTCGCGCACAGGGATTGGCGGCAGCGAACCTCCGGCAAAAAATTCCGCCCACGCATACTCGCTGCCCAACTCGGACACGATGACGGCCTTGCTGGGAAAGCGCTGCCGGTATTCGCGCACGGCACGGTACACCTGCGCAAACGAGCTCGGCTTAGGCTTGAGGTTGCGGGCGTGCTGGCGCGGCGCGAGGCTGAGGCCGCCCAGCGGAGCGTAGGCCTCGCCGTTGGCCTGATACCACCAGTAGCGCATGTCGATAACGTCCACCAGCGAGGCGCGGCGCGGGTCGGCGAGGATGGAGTCCTGCACATCCTTGGTGGCGCTTAGGCCGACGAGCGCGTCGTGGCCGGTTTCCGTTTGCCAGTCGGCGATGACGTCGAGCCAGAACTGCACGAAGTGGAGGGGGCCTGTGAACTCGTCGCTGGTGAGGTGGAGCACGCTGCCGTTGTCGGCGAAGCTATCGAGGCACTTGCGGATGTAGGCCACGTGCAGGCTGCGGCGTGCGGGGTGCTCGGTGTCGTAGAATGGCTCGGCCTGAAAGATGCGCTTGTCGCCCGCGTACGGCGGTGGCTCTGGGAAGGCGGTGCTGTTGATGTTGTTCGCCGTGCGCCAGGGGCTGTCGGCCCAGTGCGCTCCGGCCTCGATGATGTTGTGCTGAAAGTAGTGCTGCTGCACGAGCATCAGCCCGTGCCGGTCGGCAATGTTGGCAAAGGTTTTGAGGCGTTGCCAGTACCAGATGTTGAACGTCGTGAGGTCGTACTTGCTCAACCCATCCCAAGCTGTGCCTTGCCCCGAGCGGGCGAAGGGCTGCTCGTAGAAGGGCGGCCACACCTCGCCATCCATGCGCCGGATGCGCTCGTGGTCGTCGCGCCGCCGCTCGTACCAGAGGCCGTAGTGGTGCTCGATGCCGACAATATTTTGCGCCTGCATGTAGCTGGCGAGCGAGTCGAGGTCGTCGGTGAAGCCAATGCCGGTGCGGCCCGGCACGTAGCGCGTGAGGTGCGGCCTCGCCGTGCGCACGAAGGCGGGCTTGATGCTGCCGCTCCAGTAGGGGATGCCGATGCGATTGCCGACCACCAGCATTCCGCCGCGCGTGATTTTTCCGTTCACCACCTCGAGCGGTTTTGCTTCGCTACGCGGGGCAATTTTTGCGCCGCTTACGGCTGGCGCAAACAGCTTGCCACCACCGGTGGGTATTGGGTTTCGCTGCGCGGCTTGGTCAACCCAATTGGGCAATGTTTGCACCGGCAGGCGCGCCGCGGCCACCAGCTGCTCGGCCTGCTCCACGCTGGGGCTGCTGGTGGCGCTGGTGGAGATGTCGATGAGCTGGGCGCGATGCGCAACGCTGCGCCCCAGCCGCTGCGCCAGCTGAGCGTAGTAGAGGCTGCGCGGGCTGACGTGGTTGTTCGACTCGACCCAGTAGCCGTTGCCGATGAACTGGCTCCAGCATCCGAAGGCGTAGTTCTGCGCGGTGGGCGGCGCAAGGTTGTAGATTTGCGCGGCGGTGCACTGCCACAGCACGCTGTTGGCCGCCGTGAAACCCGCGCCGTTGCTATCCTGCCAGCGGTTGAAGAAGCCCAGCGCATGGCCGTCGATGTTGACCACGTCGAGCAGCAAGCCCGACGTCCACGACCCTATCGCGCCGCTAAAGCTGTGCGGCATTCGCGCCTCGCACTGCACAAAAGCGTTCGGCCCCGCCGCGCAGTGGCCTGCCGCAAAGTCGTGGTAGCCATCCTCCGCAAAGCAGCGCTGGAACAGGGTTTGCGTGCCCTCGGTGTAGAACGTGTAGCGCCGCTCGCCGCCAACCTCCGACACCGGTTGGGTCGACTTGCAGTCCTCCACCGTAACGCGCCCAGCCGTTTGCCACACGGCCACCGCCGAGCCTGCGAAGTGCAAAAAGTTCAGCTGCCGCACCCACACATCCTGAGCATTCTCCACCACAATCGCCATCCACCGGTGCGCCTCATCCTTAGCGTTGGCGCGGTTGTACGACGACTGCAGGCGGAGGTTTTCGACGCCCACATTGGCCACGCGCTGCGGCCACGAGTAGCTGGCAACAAGGCCGCCGCCGTAGGCCGAATCGAGGGCGGTGGTGATGGGCGCGTCGAGCGTAATGGTGCTGCCGCTGACGGCCACAATCGTGCGGTCCCAGCTGATGTCGTAGCTGCCCGGCTTCCATCCGAGGGCGCTAATGCCGCCGCCAAACTCGGCCATGCCCAAAGCCTGAATCCAAGCGCCCAGGCCAGGTCGCTGCACCAGCACGCGGTCGCCAACCTTGAAGCTCTGCGTCGCCAGGTTGAGCTGGGTTGCGCCCGACGGCACGTAGGCATCGGCCACCTTGACCCACGCGCCCACCGTTCGCAAGCCTTTGCCGGCAACGGTTATCAGCGTTTGGCGGTCGGTGCCTGCGCCCACAATCGTGGTGCTGTTGACCCCGCTGCCGCGCAGCACCACGCCGCTGGAGGCCAACCGCAGCGCGCCCTCCACGTGGTAGGTGCCGGCCTCGAGCAGCACCGCTCCGCGCAGGCCGTTGTTGTCGGCAGGCAGCGTGCCGACGTAGTCAATCGCTTGCTGGATGAGGGCTGTAGCGTCGCCCTCCGTGGGCTGCAGGCGCAGCTTGACGGGCGCGTTGGGGATGTCGGCGTCGCCACCTTTGTATCCCGCGTGCGAAAAATCGGGGATGCGGTTGCCCAGCGAGTCGGGCGCGTACCGCAGCTGCCCATCGCGCAGCTCCAACGGGCGCGGGGGTTGCGGCGCCGCCACGAGCGTGTTGGGCGTCGCCAAAAGCAGGTTGAGCGCAGCAAGAATGCTGGCGAGGGGGAGGATGTTTTTCATTGCGTGATGTTGGGTTTGATGGGGGGCAAAGGTATTGAAAATATTTGGGAGTTGGCGCGCTCTGCTGTGCACATTGGCGTCCTGCCGTGCGCACGGGTGCAGGGCGTGCCTCGAAGGAGGTCTGTGCTCCGTGCGCAAGACTGCGGATGGGTGTCGAGACCGTAGGCTAAAGCCTACGGTTAATAATTGCCGTCCCGTGCGGGACTATCCCGACACGATCTTTACGGCGGGAACAATGGCAGTTACAAGCGTTGGTACCGCGTCAGCATAGTCCCGCACGGGACGACAATTATTAATCCTAGACGTAAGTCTACGGTAGCGAAAACAAGCATGTGTCTTGCGCACGGAGCACTGGCCTCCTTCGAGACACAGCCTACACCCGTGCGCCATGCAGAACGTTTGGAATAGCATCTCAAAAAAGATTTAGCCGGTTTTCGTATACCTCCACCTCGCTTTCACCTTATTTTTCTCACCTCCACCGCCGTCTCCCTCAGCTGCGGCATTGCCATTCCAATGTCCGCATTACTGTAAGTCGGGTCGCATATCAGATATTTTTTGCTGTCAACCAGAATATAGTCGCCCGATGCGGCAGGATTATCAAAGTGTACGGCAGCGGCAAGATGCACGCCGGGATAGTATACCAAAACCACCGGCATACCCAGCAACCGGCGAACCAGCTGCGCAAACAGTATGGCGCGGTCGTCGCAATCAGAGTAGTCGGAGGCGATGGTTTCTTCCGCAAAATTCCACTTTTCATAGCCGAACTGCTCATCAT
>JAITOI010000104.1 GCA_031289995.1 Prevotellaceae bacterium
ATGAAAAAAGAAAATCTACGCACACCCGACTACCTCTTCGAGGTGAGCTGGGAGGTGTGCAACAAGGTGGGCGGCATCCACACGGTGGTCTCCACCAAAACGCTGAACATGGCCAGAGAGGTGAAAAACCACATCACCATTGGCCCCGATTTGCCTCACGAATCGGGCAACGCCGAGTTTACCGAAGACGCGCACCTGCTCAAGGCCTGGCGCTTCAAGGTGCAGGAAGAAGGGCTGCGCATCCGCGTAGGGCGCTGGAATATTGCCGGCTCGCCCATCGCCATTCTGGTGGACTACACCACCTTCATTTCCCAAAAAGACGCCATCTTTTCGGAGTTCTGGGAGCTCTACAAGCTCGACTCCATATCGGGGCAGTGGGACTACACCGAGCCGGCTCTTTTCGGCTACGCCACCGCCAAGGTCATCGAAAGCTACGTGCGCTTCAACGTGGAGCCGCGCCACAGCGTGGCCGCCATTTTCCACGAGTGGATGACCGGCGCAGGCCTGCTCTACCTCAAGAGCAAGGTGCCGCAGGTGGGCACGCTCTTCATCACCCACGCCACCGTGATGGGGCGCTGCATTGCCGGCAACAGCCAGCCGCTCTACGACAACATTCAGCGCTACAACGCCGACATCAAGGCGCGCGAGTTTAACCTCACCGCCAAGCAGTCGCTCGAAAAATGTTCGGCGCAAAACGCCGACTGCTTCAGCACCGTGAGCGAAATCACCGCCCGCGAGTGCAAGTATTTTCTGGGAAAGGAGGTGGACATTGTTACGCCAAACGGCTTCGACAACAGCTTTGTGCCCGCCGACGAGGACTTTGACGCGGTGCGCCGCGCAGGGCGAAAAAAGCTGCTCGACGTGGCCGAAGCATTGCTCTGCGAAAAGCCTGCCGACGACGCGCTGCTGGTGGGCATTGGCGGGCGCTACGAGTTCAAAAATAAGGGCATCGACGTGTTCGTGCAGGCGCTCGGGCAGCTCAACGCTGACGCCAATTTGACGCGCACCATCTACGCCTTCATCATGGTGCCAGCCGGCCATCACGGCCCGCGAAAAGACCTGCTGCACAACCTCGAAAACCCCGACAACAGGCAGCCGCTGGACGACCGCTACACCACGCACAGCCTCGTCGATTCGCAGTACGATCCGGTGCTGTCGCTCGCCAAGCAGGTGGGGCTAACCAACAGCGCCGGCTGCAAGGTGAACCTCTTCTTCATCCCCTCGTACCTCAACGGCGCCGACGGCGTGCTCAACACCAAGTACTACGACCTGCTCATCGGGCTTGACTTCTCCATGTTTCCGTCGTACTACGAGCCTTGGGGCTACACGCCGATGGAGGCGGTGGCCTTCCGCGTGCCCACCATCACCACCTCGCTGGCAGGCTTTGGCCTGTGGGTGAAAACCTACTACCGCGGCGAGCAGCAGGGCATTGCCGTCATCGAGCGCACCGACGCCAACGACGCGCAGGTGGTGAACGAAATGGTGAAGAAGGTGCTGTCGCTCGCAAGCCGCACGGAGGCGGAGATGGAGGACGTCCGCGCCAACGCGCACGACGTGTCGAAAATCGCGCTCTGGGACAACCTCATCGACTACTACATGCAGGCGCTCAGCATTGCGCTGTCCAAGGTGGACGAGCGCCACGAGCTGGTGCTCAACCAAACCCGCGAGGAGCTGACGCCCTACATCGACACCGCCACGTCGTCCAACCTGCCCACCTGGAACCGGATTATCGTGAACAAGAGCATCCCCGAAAAGTTGGCGCGGCTCGAAGAGCTCACCAAAAACCTGTGGTGGTGCTGGAATCAGGATGCCGTAGACCTGTTCAAGTCCATCGACAAAATGCTGTGGGTGCAGAGCAGCTACAACCCCATTCAGTTCCTCGACATGCTCTCGCTGGCCCGCTACCGCGCCCTCGAAGAGGACAAGGAATTTATGAAGCGCCTCGAAGTCGTGTACGCCCGCTACCGCAGCTACATGGCGCAGAAGTCCGCGCTGTTTGACGAGCACGCCGGCAACTCCGCCACGCGCGAGCACGAGCCGGAGCACCCCGAAACCAAGAAGTACAAAATCGCCTACTTCAGCATGGAGTATGGCCTGCACACCTCGCTCAAAATTTACTCGGGCGGGCTTGGAATTTTGGCCGGCGACTACCTCAAGGAGGCCAGCGACAAGGGCACGCCAATGGTTGGCGTAGGCCTGCTTTACCGCTACGGCTACTTTGCGCAAACGTTGACTGCCGCTGGCGACCAGGTGGCCTCACCCGACGAGCAGGATTTTACCAAAATCCCCGCCAGCCCTGTGCGCGACGCGGACAACAAGTGGGTTACCATTCAGGTGGCCATGCCCGGGCGCACCGTCAACGCCCGCGTGTGGCGCGTGGACGTGGGGCGCACCGAGCTCTACCTGCTCGACACCGACTTCGAGGAAAATCGTCCCGAAGACCGCAGCATCACGCACCAGCTCTACGGAGGCAACTGGGAGAACCGCCTCAAGCAGGAGCTCATCCTCGGCGTGGGCGGCATTCGCGCCCTCCGCGCGCTGAACGTGAGCGCCGACGTGTACCACTGCAACGAGGGGCACGCCGCGTTCATTGGCCTGGAGCGCATCCGCGAGTACGTCAGCAACAAGCACCTCACCTTTGCCGAGGCGCTCGAGGTGGTGCGCGCATCGTCGCTCTTCACCACCCACACGCCCGTGCCCGCCGGCCACGACGCCTTCGACGAGGGGCTGCTCCGCACCTACATTTCGCACTACCCGCAGCGGCTAAAAACGAAGTGGGAAGACCTGATGAAGCTGGGCAAGGTGAACGTGCAAAATCCTGGCGAAAAATTTTCGATGAGCAACCTCGCCTGCTCCTGCTCGCAGGAGGTGAACGGCGTGAGCTGGCTCCACGGCAAGGTGAGCCGCGAAATCCTTTGCGGCATGTGGCCCGGCTACCTGCCCGAAGAGCTCCACATCGGCTACGTCACCAACGGCGTGCACTGGGACACCTGGACGTCGAACGAGTGGAAGCAGCTGCAGCTCGAAAAATTCGGCGACGCCTTCGCCACGCACCACTACGACAAGCGGTGCTTCGACGCCATCTACAAGGTGGACGACCAAAAAATCTGGAACCTGCGGCAGCAGATGCGCAGCAAGCTGATACGCTACATCCGCCAGCGCCTCTCGAACAGCAAAATCCAGAAGTACCACACCCCGCGCGAGCTGGTCGAAATCGGCGAAACCCTGCGCGAAGACATCCTCACCATCGGCTTCGCCCGCCGCTTTGCCACCTACAAGCGGGCGCACCTGCTGTTCAAAAACCTCGACCGCCTCGACGCCATTGTCAACAACCCGCAGATGCCCGTCCAGTTCGTGTTTGCCGGCAAGGCTCACCCCAACGACAAGCCCGGGCAAGACCTCATCAAGCGCATTGTCGAAATTTCGCGCTACCCCAAGTTCATCGGGAAAATTCTGTTCCTGCAAAACTACGACATCCGCGTGTCGCGCAAAATGGTAGCCGGCGTTGACGTGTGGATGAACACCCCCACCCGACCCCTCGAAGCCAGCGGCACCAGCGGCGAAAAGGCCGTGATGAACGGCGTGATGAACCTCTCGGTGCTCGACGGATGGTGGGTCGAAGGCTACAAGGAAGGCGCAGGCTGGGCCTTGCCCATGGAGCGCGCCTACGACAACCAGGACTTTCAGGACGACCTCGACTCCGAAACCATCTACGGCCTCATCGAAAACGAAATCGCCCCCAAATTCTACAACCGCAACGAAAAAGGCATCCCCACCGAGTGGGTCGGCATCATCAAAAAAACCATTGCCGACGTCGCCTCCGACTTCACCACCAACCGCATGCTGCGCGACTACGAAGACCGCTACTACGACAAGCTCGCCGCCCGCCACGCCCTCGTCGCCAAAAACGACTTTGCCGCGGCCAAAGAAATTGCCGACTGGAAGCGTCGCGTGGGCAGGCACTGGAAAAACATCGAGGTGCTATCGAACAAGCAAATCGACATGCTGCACGAGAGCATCGTGCTCGGCCGGCAGTACGAGCTAGAGCTCCAGCTCGACCTCGCCGTGCTCAACCCCGACGACGTGGGCGTGGAGCTGGTCATGGGCGAGCAGCAAGCCGACAGCGGCCAGATGAGCATTGCCCAAACCACCGAGTACGCCTGCGTTGCCCACCACGGCTCAGAGGCCACCTACGCCCTCAAAATCTCCTTCGACAAGCCCGGTGTTGTCTTCACCGGCATCCGCCTCTTTGCTAAAAATCCGATGCTGCCGCATAGGCAGGATTTTGCGCTGGTGAGGTGGGTGTAGGGATTGGAAAGGATGATTGATTGATTTGCCAAATTCCTGAAACTTTTGGGAGAGGGTTTTGGGAATTTGGGCAAATGGGGGGATTGAAATTCGTATTTGTGCGAAGCGTAAATAGTTGAATTTGTGTTGTTAATTGTTTGAATTGTGCTATTTTAAAGTAATAAAAAATGAACAACAGTAAGATAATAATTTTCAAAA
>JAITOI010000109.1 GCA_031289995.1 Prevotellaceae bacterium
ACGAGCGATTGGCGAGAAGACGCTGGGTATTGTCGCAAATCGCATTGTCGCAAATCGCATATTGCATTGTCGGCATTGTCGCATATCGCGCAACCGCTCGTCGGCATTGTCGCATATCGCATATCGCATAGTCGCATATCTATTTAATCGGCTCTTGGTCATATCTGCTCTGTCTGCGGTCATACTTGAGGTCGTGGAGCATGGCGGACTTCACGTTGATGGTAAAATTCCAGCTCTTCCACGAGCCAATGGGTATCCACGAAAACGCCATTGTCCAGCAGTGCAAGTCGCGGTTGAGGCTCACGTTGGTGGGCGAAATTTTGCGCAGCGCGAGGTCGTAGCCCGACGAGAAGGTGAAGGCCCACTTGGGCGTGAGGCTGAAGCTGCCGTTGAAGTTGAGCGTTTGCGTGATGATGGGCGTGAACTGCGGCTTGGTGTAGTGAAACGAGTAGCTGAAGCTGAACGTCCACGGCAGCGTGAAGTCCACGTAGCTCACCTCGTGGCCGTCGTACTGGCCCATCGGGTCGAGGTCGTTCACCACAGGATGGGGCAGCGAGTTGGTCATTTTTTCGCTGCGGTTGAACGAGTAGCCGAACGAAAAACCAAAGCTCGTGAGGCGTACCAGCTGGCTCGTGCGCGTGTAGTTCCATGCGGCGATGCGCCGTCCGTTGTCGTCGAGCGCGTAGGGGTCGAGCGTGCCGTTGAAGCTGATGCCGATGTTGCCGGGAAGCGTGGTGCGACCCGAAAATCCGATGGTCGAGAGCTTCATCGAGTCGGCCAAAAAGTTGTACGAGCCGGACAGGTTGAAGCCCTCGAGCAGCTTGATTTTTTTGCTGCCAACGCCGGTGGTATCGCTCTTGTCGCGCACCTTCATCTCGAGCGTATTTCCGAGGCCGAAGCTCATCGACATGTTCTTGCCCGAGCCTGCCGTACCGTAGATGTTGCTTTGGTTTGGCGAGTACATTTGGTGGCGCACGGTGTCGGCTTTTCCGCCGTGCGTGGCGGCGCGAATGGCGTTCGCCTCGGAGTACATGTCGTGGTAAATTCCCCATGCCTCCGTGCTGAAATCAGGCCTCCAGCCCAGCGAAATGCTTGGCGTTACCACGTGCCGAACAGCCATCACCGGCGACCAGCTGCCGAGGCTGTACATGCCGTAAATCATCGTCGAGGCGGAGGCCGATGTGGAGAAGTCGAAGTCGTTGACAAAAACTCCGTAGTTCGTGTCGCGGCGGATGTAGCCTTGATAGCCGAACGTGGTGTCCACCCAAGTTTGCTCAACTTGGCTGGCGTAGATGCGGCCGTTGTACGAAATTGACGGCGTGAGGTTGATGAATTTTGCCACCGTAAACGGGACAGACATCGAGGTGCTGTAGCGGGCGCCGTTGCGCATCTTGCGCTTAAAAAAATCGCTGTCGCCGAGGTCAAAATCTGTCTCCTTTGCGGTGATGGTATTTTGCGCCGAGAGCGAAAGCGGGATGCCGATATTTTCGTACCACTTTATCGGCCCCACGCGCTCCTTGCGCTTGAAGGGCGTGATGCGCGCCATGTTGACGGTGAGCGTGGGCAGGCCAAGGGTGATGATGCTGTCGCGCGTGTTGTGCGAGTGAGTGGCGGCAAAGCTCATGCTGAAGGGCGTGCCTGGCCAGGTTTGCGAGTACGAAATGCTGCTCTGCGTGGTGTTGGTGAGCGATTCGCTTAGCGTGAGCTCGTTGTTGCGGCGGTACTCCGAAGTGGCAAAGTTGACGCTGGCTGCAAACGTTTTGTTGGGGCTAAATTTGGGGTCTTGCGTATGCGTCCACTGCAGCGAAAATGCCCGCGCGTCGTTGAAGTCGGCGCTACCCTTTTCGCCGCTCACGTTGCTGGCGTAGCTGCCGCTGAAGCTGCCGCTGAAGTGGTAGCGCCACACGTAGCTGGAGCGCATGCGGGCAGCCCACGAGCCGAGCGTGTAGTAGTCGCCGGTGAGCGTTACGTCGAAGTAGTCGCTGAACGCAAAGTAGTATCCGCCCTCGCGGAAGTAAAAGCCACGGCTGGTCTCCTCGCCGTAGGACGGAATGATGACGCCCGACGAGCGCGACGACGACTGCGGAAACATGCCGAACGGAAGCAGGATGGGCGGCGGAAAAGTTACGTCCTCCAGCATGAAATACATGGGGCCTGTGATCACCTGTTTTCCGGGCACCACCTTGGCTTTGGTGAGCTCAAAACCGAAGTGCGGGTGCGGCGCGTCGCAGGTGGTGTAGGTGCCGCCCTGCACGTAAATCACGCCGTCGGGCATGCGCTTGATGGCCTTGCCGTGCAGGTAGCCCTCGCTCTGCTGCGTAATCACCGCGTAAATTTTCGCCTTTTTGGATTTGATGTTGAAGTACATCGAGTCCATTTCGTAGGTCTCGCTGCCCTGCTTTAGCACCGGCTTGCCCTTCACCTCGTGGCTTGCGGAATCGTAGGTTCCGCGGGCGTAGGCCACCTTCGTAACGAGGTCAAAATCGATGTAGTCAGCCGTAATTTCCATGTCCTGAAACGTAACTTTTCCGTCGCCGTAGATGAGCACGTGGCTGCCGCCGACCAGCTGGTACACCGTGGAGTCGCGGCCGTTGGAGAGTATCGGGTCGGTGATGGCGTCGGGCGAAATGGTGGAATCAACCGCCGCGCTGTCGCTAACGGCCAACAGGCTGTCCGGCGCAAAGCCTGTGCTGTCCGGCGCAAAGCCTGTGCTGTCGCGGGATGCGAGCGCTGTCGTGTCGGCGGCGACGGGCACAATAAGCGACGCGCTGTCGGCTTCGACCTGCGCGTAGCCTACCGATGCGGTAAGCGCAAAACAAGTAATGGCAAGGTATTTGCGAATGTTGACTACCAAAAATATTTGCTTCTGAAATTTATGTTTACTACCTTTGCGGCCTAAAAAAATAAAGCGACAAAGGTACTTAAAAAAACCATTCCCACCGAAAAAATGCAGCAAAGGCTCCTTTTTTTACGCCCAACATACCTCGCCGCAGGCATTTGCCTTGCTGTGATGCAGCACGTTTCGCAACCCGCATGGGCGCAACCCAAGGACGCTCCCAAAGACGTTAAGGAAATGACCGTGGTGCTCGACCCCGGACACGGCAACCCTGACCTCGGCGCACGAGGCCTATTTTCCTACGAAAAAGATATCGTGCTCAGCATCGCAAAAAAGCTGGGGCAAAAAATCGTGAAGGCTCACCCCGACATCGAAATCGTGTACACCCGCACCATCGACACCTTCATCCCGCTCGACGACCGCGGCACCATTGCCAACCGCGTGAACGCCGACTTGTTCATCTCCATCCACGCCAACGCCAACCCCAAAAAGGCGCCCAGCGGCACCGAAACCTACGTGATGGGTCTCGAAAAAACTGACAAAAACATGGACGTTGCGATGAGCGAAAACGCCGTCATCCTCTTCGAGGACAACTACGAAGCTCGCTACGAAGGCTACGACCCCAACTCGCCCGAATCGTTCATCATGTTCTCGTTCATGCAAAACGCACACCTCGAGCAGAGCCTGAGCTTCGCCTCGCACGTGGAGGACATGTTTGCGCACCGCTTCAAGCGCAAGAGCCGAGGCGTGAAGCAGGGGCCATTCCTCGTGCTCTGGAAGACCACCATGCCCAGCGTGCTCATCGAAACAGGCTTCATCTCGAACGCCGAAGAGGAAAAATATCTCAACTCCGAAGAGGGGCAAAACGAAATTGCGGAAGCCATTCTGCTCGCGCTTGGCGAGTACAAAGAGCTGTGGAAAAAGAAGCGCATTGCCGCGCTGCAGGCCGCATCCGACAACGCCTCGAAGGCTCAACCCGCACCGCCAACCACCGCAAAACCCACCGCCACGCCCACCACAAAACCCACCACCACACCCACCACAAAACCCACTGTCGCACCCACCACACCACCACCTGCAGCCACCACACCAAGCCCCGCCAAGCCAACAACGGCGGGCGATAGGGAGACCTACCACGTGCAGATTTTTTCGACCTCAAAGCAGCTCAAGCCCAACGCTCGCGAGTTCAAAGGGCTGAAGAGCGTGAGCTTCTACCGCTACAAGGCAGCCTACCGCTACTACGTTGGCAGCGGCAGCAGCCCGCACGACCTTGCAGCGCAGCTGAAGGAGGTGCAGAAAAAATTCCCCGACGCATTCATCGTGCGGCTGCGCAACGGGAAATCGGATAATTGAGAGCTTGACGTGCGACGATGTGACAATGCGATGTGCGACGGTGCGACGTGCGACAATGCGATGTGCGACGATGTGATGTGTGATGCCAAGCTGCTATCAAAACCATTATTTTTGGTTCTACCGTTTTTTGTGTGGAGGTGGGGTTTTGCAATGGGTTAGACAATGACAGCGAACCTCATTTTCTTCAACAAAACAACCTCAGTAGCCTGAAGAGAATAATATCTCTCAACCTCATTACCTCATTGTAATTTTAATGAGGTAATGAGGTTAGGAATGGGGGTACCTCATCCTTGCTACTGAGGTTGTTTTGTTAGAAAAATGAGGTAGAAATGAGGTTCATAGCCACGGTACAAGCCATTGCAAAACCTCATACCAAGCGGCTATCAAAACCATTAGCGACGGTGCGATGTGCGACGGTGCGACGTGCGACGGTGCGACAATGCGATTTGCGACGTGCGACAATGCGATGTGCGACAATGCGACACCTCGCAATCTTCAAATTTTCAAATCCTCAAATCTTCAAATTACTGTAATTTGAACACGTACGTGATGATGCCCCACTGATTGACGGCAGCGCTGGACGATGCGTTGAACTTGGCGCGACGTGCGGCTTTCTCTGCGGCCTCGTAGAGCCTCGCATCCATCACCGTTGAACCTTCTTGCTGCGCCTTGGCCTCCACCACATCGCCGTCGCGATTCACCTTGATGCGTACAACTACGCGCCCCGACTGCTGCGTGCGGTATTCGGGCATGGGCAAGTCGCCCTGCAGCGAGCGCCCGCTAAGGCTTACGCCGTTCACGTCGCCGTAGGGCGTGCCCACAGCGTGTGGCGAGCTGGGCGAGCCGTCGGGCGAGCCAACGTTGCCCGCACTTTCGCTGTCGCCCTGCCCTTGCGTGGGGGTGCTGCCGGCACCCGGAAAGAGCGCGTTGCGGTTCACCTCGCGCGGCGGCTCCACAGGCTTTGGCTCCGCCACGGGCTGCGCCGGCTGAGGCTCGCTAACCGGAGTGGTGGTGGGATTTTCACGAGTTTTCTTGCCGGTTTTTTTCGGCTTGTTTGGCTTAATGGCGGGGGCATCCTCGTAGTCCTGCGTAAGGGTTTCGTCGTCGGGTTGCGGCGCGACTTGCGGCTGCGGGCGAGGCGCGGCGGGTGGCGCCACGGTTGGCTCCGCGTGGCCGCGTCCGGTGGGAGTGCTGCCAAAGCTGATGAGTATGCCTCGCTCGCCGGGCGGCGGGTAAGGAATCTCGAAGCCGTACAGCAGCAAAAAGAGCAGCAGCAAGCCGTGAAACAGCAGGGTGGTAACAGCGCCTATGGTTTTGTTGGACTGCATCGCGTTTACTTATTTTCGGGGCTGGTAGCCAGTATTACCTTCCACTTGCGCTCTTTGGCCACGTTCATCACCTTGACCACCTCGTCGATGGCCACGGTGCGCTCGGCGTGGATAGAAACTGTGGGGTCGTCGCGACCTTGCAGCCGCTTGAGCAGGTCAAATTCGAGGTCGCGCAGCGCAACAGGATTGTTGCCGTCTACGTAGAGGAATGGGTCGCCATGCCGGATGGAGACGCTCACGGCGGGCTTTGCCTGCACCTGATTGCTGCTTTGCGGCAGCAGCAGCTTCAGCGCGTTGGGGCTAACCATGGTGGACGTTATCATAAAAAATATGAGTAACAAAAACACCAAGTCGCTCATCGACGACACGCTGAACGAGGCATCTATTTTTAAGTGTCGCTTGATTGCCATTTTTTTCAAATTTTTAAATTTGAAAATTTGAAGATTTGAAGATTTGAAGATTCAGTGCAATCTTCAAATTCTCAAATTCTCAAATTTTCAAATCAAGTTTTTTTCGCGTACAGCATATCCATAAATTCCATCGCGCTCGCCTCGAGGTGGAACACCACGCGCTGCACCTGCGCCACGAGCAGGTTGTAGCCGAAGTAGGCGATGACACCCACGATGAGGCCTGCAACCGTTGTTACCATTGCCTCGTAGATGCCCGACGAGAGCACCTGAATGTCGAGGTTGTTGCCTGCGGTGGCCATGTTGAAAAACGCGCGCACCATTCCGGTTACGGTGCCCAGAAAGCCGAGCATTGGTGCGCCGCCAGCCACCATTGCGAGCAGCGCCATGCCGCGCTCGAGGCGCGACACCTCAAGGTTTCCCTCGTTCTCGATGGCTGTTTGGATGTCGCTCAGCGGGGCGCCCATGCGCTTAATGCCCTTCTCGATGAGGCGTGCCTGCGGCGTGGTGGCAGCCTGACACAGCGCCACCGCCGCGTCGTTGCGGTTCTCGGCGATGTACTCGCGAATGTTGCTCATGAAGTGGCTATCGACCTTCGATGCCCTGTTGACCGCGATGAGGCGCTCAACAAAAATGAATACGGCAATCACGGATAGCGCCAAGATGGGTACCATCACCCAGCCACCTTTGATGGCCAGCTCCATAAAGTCGAGCTGCTGCTCGGTTGCTACTGCAGCCTGCGCTTGCAGAAGTAGGAATCTCATTTTTACGAACTTTTGTGTGTGGATAAATTCTACCAAAAATTGGGCGCAAAGATACATAATAATTTGAAATTGCGATATGCGACGAGGCGACAATGCGACAATGCGATTTGCGACAATGCGACAATGCGATGTGCGACAATGCCAGCGTCTATGTGCGATGTTGCTGCAAGTCCCGCAAGGGACGCAATTTTCATAACCGCAGGCAAGCGAAGCGCAGCCTGCGGACGGCAACCAACTTGCGTCTTGCGCACGGAGCACAGGCCTCCTTCGGGGCACAAATAACACCCGTGCGCACGGCAAAACGCTACCAACATTTCGTGCCATCCAAGGCCATCTAAAACCATGCTAGCTGCTGGTATTTTTGGAATCCAACAAGCCCAACGCTCACGCGATTGGGCAACGCACGCACAACGCCGCAAGCCTTATGGCCACAAGGCTTGCCACCATCCGCACAGCGCAAAACAGAAGCTCATCAGCGCCGAATTTAGCCCCGCAAAAAACCTCATCGAGCTACGCTTAGCCCAGCAACAGCAAGGCCTCCGCAGATGATGTTGTTGAAAATTGCATCGGCGTTCAGCTGCCAAATCTGCGTCATCTACGGCGCTCTTCGCGCTCAGAAATCTGAAATCAAAAACGCTGCAACCTCCCGCCAGCATTGGCATTCCGTTACCCCGTGCGCTGAAATTTGCAGCCTGAAATTTGCAAGCTGCGAGCAAGCTGCGAGCTGAAATTTGCAAGCTGAAAAAGGCAAATCACGCAGCTTTTGCGCAGCTGAAAAAAGCAAATCACGCAACTTTTGCGCAGCTGAAAAACGCGCAAATCCTGCAAAAAACAAATCAAAAACAAGATTTTTCCTAAAATTTGCCCAGCTCCAATAATTTTTTTTAGCCTCATTTTATGAACATTACAAATAACCATCCGTTATTTTTCGTTAACTTCAAGAAAAAAATTTGGAGAACATGAAAATGTGCTGTATCTTTGCGCCGTTTTTTAAA
>JAITOI010000123.1 GCA_031289995.1 Prevotellaceae bacterium
CGCCACCACGCCCCATTGCCACAGGCGTTGAGCATTGCGCCGTGGGCGAAAGCGAGTGCGTGATTTTTGCTAATGGGAGGCTGGAAAAAGTGGGGCTGTGAGCGCAGCAGGGCAGCTGCAGCAAAAATGATAGTCTTGCCGTGCGCAGAACCGCTTGTAGCCAAAAAATGGTTTTACCAAATATTACCTACGAGGGCTAAATCTTTTTTTTGAGGTGCTATTCCAATCGTCCTGCCGTGCGCACGGGTGTAAGCCCTGCCCCGAATGTGGCCTGTGCTCCGTGCGCAAGACGCGGATGTGTTACTGTCCGCAGGCTGCGCTACCGCTTGCCTGCGGTTATGAAAATTACGTCCCTTCGGGACTTGCAGCAACATCGCACATCGCACATAGGCTCTGGCATTGTCGCACATCGCACATCGCACATAGACTCTGGCATTGTCGCAAATCGCACATCACAAATCGCACATCGCATTTTCATTGCCCATAGTAAGCCCCCTCCCCATGCTTGCGGAAGTAGTGCTTGCGCGTGAGCAGCGGGTTGATGGAGAGCTTGGGGTTGATGGCGTAGGCGATGAAGGCCATTTTGGCTGCCTGCTCGAGCACCACGGCGTTGTGCACCGCGTCGGCAGCGCTTGCGCCCCAGGTGAAGGGGCCGTGGTTCTTGACCAGCACGGCGGGCGTGTCGGTGGGGTTGAGCTGGGCGAAGGCTTCGACAATCACCATGCCGGTTTCGTGCTCGTAGGCGCCGCTGATTTCGTCGGCCGTCATGTCGCGCGTGCAGGGTACCTCGCTGCTGAAGTAGTCGGCCTGCGTGGTGCCGATGTTGGGCAGCGGCGCTCCGGCTTGCGCCCAGGCGGTGGCGTAGGTGGAGTGGGTGTGCACCACGCCGCCAATGCCGTCCCACGCGCGGTAGAGCGCGAGGTGGGTGGCGGTGTCGCTCGATGGCTTGTACGCGCCCTCAACCAGCTTGCCGTCGAGGTCAACAACCACCATGTCGGCGGCAGCCATCTTGTCGTAGTCCACGCCCGAAGGCTTAATAACCACGAGGCCTTGCTCGCGGTCGATGGCGCTGGCGTTGCCCCAGGTGAAGAGCACCAGCCCGTGCTTCACGAGGTCGATGTTAGCCTTGAAAACTTCCTGTTTTAGCTCATCCAAGTGGTACATGTTTTGTGGCATTAAAAGTTGTCGAAAATGGGCTTGTAGCTGTCGTCGAAATGCACGTCAACGCTGCGGTTGAGGTCAACCTCGTCGGTGCACTGCACGGGGTCGAAGCAGAAGGGGATGCGGGCGCCGAAGCGGGCGAACACGGGCATCTGCTCCAGCGGCACGTCGTAGCTCTTGAGCCAGCGCTCGCCCTCGTAGATTTTGCCGTCGAAAAAACCCACCCACTTGCCGCGCGGAAGGTAGATGTCGCGCCTGTTGTCGGCGTTCATCACGGGCGCCACCAGCAGGTCGTCGCCGAAGTAGTACTGGTCGTCGATGTGCCAGCATAGCGGGTCGTCGTAGTGGTGAAAGATGAGGGCGCGGATGATGGGAAATCCGCTGCGCGACACCTTGCGGCTTTGCTGGTAGAGGTAGGGGATGAGGCCGTATCGCAGGCGCAGCCAACGCCGCACGAGGGGCGCGATGCACGGAAATTCGTAGGGCTCGCGCCGCGAGGTGCCGTGGTAGCGCAAGTGCGAGCTGAACACGCCGAGCTGAGTCCAGCGCAGGTAGAGCTGGTCGGAGATGGCGGAGTTCATGAAGTTGGGCACGCCGTGAAAGCCCGGCACGTCGTGGCTCCAGAAGCCGAAGCCCGACAGTCCGAGGTGTAATCCGCCTCGGAGCGAGCCAGCCATGCCGTCCCACGAGCAAGCTGCGTCGCCGCCCCAGTGCAGCGGGTAGCGCTGGCAGCCCGCCCATCCTGCACGCGCCCAGATGATGCCTTCGCCGGTGATGTCGCGCGTGATTTCGTAGGCGGCACGCTGGTAGAGGAGGGCGTAGAGGTTGTTGAGCAGCTCTGGCTTCATGCCTTGGTAGGCCGCGTCCATGTGGATGTTTTCGCCAAAATCGGTCTTGATGCAGGCCACGCCCATGCGGAGCAAATTCGCGAGCAAGCCCTTGTACCACGCGGTGGCGTTGGGGTTGGTGAAGTCGATGGTGCCCGCGTAGTCGAGCGCGCTGAAGTTGGAGCTGCCGTCCGCGTCGCGCGATTTGGTGAGCGGGGCAATGTAATTGTTGGCCTTCGCCTCGGCCAGCTGCTCGGCGCCTTCGGCCACGTAGGGCAGCTGCCAGAGGCTTACGCGGAAACCGTTTTGGCGCAGCCGAGCGATGAATTGTTGCGGGTCGCGAAAGCGCTCCTCGTTGAATTTCCACTCGCATAGCCAGTCGGTTTTGAACCATCCGGTATCGAGGTGGATGACATCGCACGGGAATTTTTCGCTGCGCATTCGGCGGCAAACTTCCTCCACTTCGTCGGCCGAAAAGTAGCTCATCCTGCTCATCCACGTGCCGAAGCTCCAGAGCGGTGGCATCGCCGGAAACCCAGTCAGGCTGCGGTATCCGAACAAAATATCTTCGGGCGAGCGGCCGCCAATGAGGAACACGTCGAGCATCGGTTGCTCGCACAGCAGCTGAGCCGAGCGCGTGGAGTGGTCGGCCAGCGACAGCTTGCCGTAGGCGCTGGTGTGCATGAACAGGCCGTACATTCGGCTCGACAGGTAGAACGGAATATTTTTGTACGTGCGGCGGTTGTTGACGCCTTGCCCGTCTTGGTTTTTCAGCTGAAAGCTACGCCCCGATAAGTCCATCTTGGCAAAGCGCTCGCCGGTGCCGGCAAAGGCCTCGTTGGGTGCGGCGCGAAGCGAAAGCGTGGCGCTGTGGTTGGCGCCGTTGCGCTCCACGAAGGCGAGCGCCAGCGCGTCGTGGCGCGGGGGCGAAAACTGGTCGTAGGCGCTCAGCTCCACGCGGGTGCGGCCATCGGGGACGAAGGCGATGTCGAGCGTTTCGTCGGGCGTGGGCAGCAGGTCGCTCCACCATTCCACTTGCGGCTCGCGCAGGTTAATCGCTGCCCGCAGCCTGCCGTAGCTGTCCACAACCTGCCACTCGTCATCGCCCCTCAACACGTGTAGTGGCGCGGGTTGTAGGCGTTCGTCCAGCTGCAGCATTTCGCTGTCGGGCGGCTCCACCGTGTCGCCAAACCCTACAAAAATGCGCAAGATTTTATCGCCGTATGCACGTATCCACAGCGTGTACTCTTTGCGCGGTACGGACGTATCGGCGCACATTTCGGGCGAGCGTTTTTGCCGCTGAAAGGGGACGGTAACGAGCACGTCGCCTCCGCATTCGCGCACGGCAGTAGGCTTGCACGCACGCCACAGCCACTCGTCGCGGGCAAGCTCCGGGTCAAAATCGAGGAAGTCGAAGAGGTGATAGTTGGTGGGTTTCATGGTTTGGTTTTTGCTGTGCGATTTGTGACTATGCGATGTGCGATTTACAGCCGCGATAGCGAGTATTTGAGCCGCTCCACGACGCAGTCTTTCCCCAGCAGCACGCCCATTTCGGAGGCGCCTCCGGGCGTGGTTGCCGAGCCGGTGATGGCAATTCGCACCAGCCACAGCAGCTGTTTTTTCTTGACGCCAAGCGGCTCCACCAGCGCTTCGAGCGCGGCAAAAATGCTGTCGTTGGTCCAAACTTGCAACACCTCCAAGCTCGCAGCAACGGCGGGCAGCGCGGCTGTGGCAATGGCCTGCGTGCACTTGGAGCCGGCGTTGTCGAACAGCGCGAGGTCGTAGTTCTCGAAGCTGTCGATGAAGCGGACAACCTCCGCAATGTCGCTCAGCGCGCTGATGCGGGTTTGGACTAACGAGCTGAGCAAAGCCTTGTCCACGCTCGTTTTTAGCGAAGCGAAGTGGGGCAACGCGAGGCGGAAAAACTCGTCGGCGGGCAGCTCTTTTAGGTAAAGCGAGTTGAGCCAGCGTAGCTTCACCTCGTCGAACACGGCGGACGCCTTGGAAATTCCCGCGAGGTCGAAGGCAGCGACAAGCTCGTCGAGCGAGAATTTTTCCACCTCGGTTTTGGGATTCCAGCCCAGCAGCGCCACGTAGTTGACAATGGCTTGGGGCAGGTATCCCTTGTCGAGAAAGTCCTCGAAGTTGGCGTCGCCGTGGCGCTTGCTGAGCTTGTGCTGCTTGTCGCGCATGATGTGGGGCAGGTGCACGTACTGCGGAATTTCCCAGCCGAAGGCGCGGTAGAGCAGGTTGTAGTTGGGCGTGCTGCTGAGGTACTCCATCCCGCGCAGCACGTGGGTTATGCGCATCAGGTGGTCGTCCACCACGTTGGCAAAGTTGTAGGTGGGAAAGCCGTCGGACTTGATGAGCACGTTGTCGTGCAGCTCTTTGTTGTCGATAGTAATGTCGCCGTACACGAGGTCGGTGTAGGTGGTGAGGCCTTGCTGCGGCACGTTTTGCCGAATCACGTAAGGCTCGCCGGCGGCGATGCGGGCCTCAACTTCCTCGCGGTTCAGGTGCAGGCAATGCTTGTCGTAGCGCCGGTTTCCGCTCTCGTCGGTGAGGGTTTCGAGGCGCTCCTTGGTGCAAAAGCAGCGGTAGGCATCGCCGCTGTCCACCAGCATTTGCGCGTACTTGGCGTAAATTTCCTTGCGCTCGCTCTGCACGTAGGGAGCGCAGCTGCCGCCGAGGTCGGGGCCTTCGTCGTGCTGCAATCCGGCGAGCTTGAGCGTGGCGTAAATCACGTCCACCGCGCCGTCGGTGAGGCGTTCCTGGTCGGTGTCCTCGATGCGGAGGATGAAGTCGCCGCCATTCTTTTTTGCGAAGAGGTAGGCGTAGAGCGCGGTGCGCAGGTTGCCGATGTGCATGAAGCCGGTGGGGCTTGGGGCAAAGCGGGTTCGGATGGTTGGCATAGGGTGGAGTGAGATTGTTTTTTGTTGGAGGTTTACTCTTTTTCGGGTCTGGGAATTTTTACGGTGAACTGCCCCACGCCTTCCGTATCGTTGATGAGCTGGGTGTTGGGCTGGGCGGTAAGCGCGCGGTGAATGCCGGAGCCGATGCCTCGGTAGGGCATCAGCTTTGCGCAGTAGCTAATCAGCAAATTATTTCGCGGAACGGCTTGCCCCAGCTTGATGTTTTCGACGGTCAAGCTGTTGGGCAATTTTCCTGGGCTAATGATTTCGATGCGGTTGTCAAAAATCAGCAGGCGTACCGGCGCGTTGATGGTGTAGTCGCGGTGGATGAGCGCGTTTTGCAGCAGCTCTTCCAGCGCCACCATTGCGATTTCGAGGATGCCCACCGAGTTGAAGTTTTGCCCCATTTGCAGGTGCTGCAGGTTGGCGTCGAGAAAGTCCAAGCCATCGCGAAACATCCTGGGGATGGGGCCAACAATGTCGCGGCTGTTGCCGTAGTGCACTCCGCCCAAATCGTTGCCCAAAAACCTAACAGCTTTGATGCAAAAGTTCGGCAAATAGCGCTGCGGATTACGCCCAAAAAAGAGCAGGCCGCCAAGCGTTATTTTTCCGTTTTTGAGAATACCTAAGTTTTGGTACAGGTAGTGGTCGGGCGCATACACGTCCTCGTTTTTGTACAGGCAGTGCAGGTATTCTTCCACCAGGTAGGAGGCAATATCTTTCTCGCTGGTGTTGGGGACGGTCATTTCGTCCACGTGAAGCGTGCCGCTTTCCTGAAATAGCCGCATCAGCTCCGAGTTGTCCGTTACCTTCCGTTTATCCGCGCCTCGCTTTACCCAAACCGTGCCGTTGTTGTCTTTGTAGGGCTTGGCAACGCCCTCGTCGATGCGCACAACGAGCAGCTTTTTGTGCTCAACATCCACCACTTCGGTCGTAAACGACACCAGCGGTTTTATCAAATCGCTCGTGATGTTTGCCAGCTTGTTGTTGATGAGCTGCAGCTGCTCGTAGCTTAGCCCAACAATGGCGCCCGCTTTATCCTCCACGCCAAATATAACTATCCCGCCTTGGGCATTTGCCATAGCCACTATTTCGGCGGCAATTTTGTCCTGATGGTCAAAGTCCCGCTTCAGCTGCACCTTGCTGGTTTCGCCGGAGCTGATAATCTCCACTAAATTTTCTGCGTTCATGGCCTTGTGCATTTACAAATTTTCGTGCAGCAAAGGTAGCATTTTTTGGCGCTATTTTACCTGCGCTACTTGCTGTTCATTATCTCCGTCTGCAGGTTAATCGACTCCTCGTGCACCAGCTCCAGAAAGCGCTTGGTGAAGTCGTAGCTCATCCCCAGCGCCTCGCCAAACTGGCTGCGCTTGTGGAGAATTTCTTCCCAGCGGTTGAGCTGCAGCACCATCAAGTTGTTGTCCTTTTTGTACTGCCCAATTTTGCGCGAAATTTTCATCCGGTTTGCCAACGCTTGAAAAATGCTTTCGTCGAGCATGTCAATCTGCTGGCGGAACTTGTCGAGCTCGGTTTTGAGCTGCTCCTGCATGGGTGTAATTTCGCGCAGCTGAAGCGCATAAATCATCTGCGCGTAGTCCGCCGGTTTGAGCTGCTGCTCGGCATCGCTCTTGGCCACGCAGGGGTTGTTGTGCACCTCCACCATCAGCCCGTCCATGTTGAGGTCGAGAGCTTTTTGCGCCACAAGCGGCACCAGCTCTCGCTTCCCGGAGATGTGGCTGGGGTCGCAAATGATGGGCAATGCGGGGCACAGCGTTTTGATGTCGATGGCCATGTTCCACATCGGCTCGTTGCGATAGACCGATTTTTCGAAGGCCGAAAAGCCGCGGTGAATGGCGGCGAGCTTGGTGATTCCCGCACGGTTAATGCGCTCCAGCGCACCGAGCCACAGCTGCAGGTCGGGGTTCACGGGATTTTTGACGAGCACCACCACGTCGCTGCCCTTGATGCTGTCGGCAATTTCCTGCACTGAGAAGGGGTTGACCGACGTGCGTGCGCCAACCCAGAGCACGTCCACGCCGTACTTGAGAGCCAGTTCAGCGTGCTCGGCGGTGGCAATTTCGCAGGCGGTGCGCAGTCCGGTTTCGCGCTTCACGGTTTGCAGCCATTGGAGCGCCACCTCGCCGTAGCCCTCGAACGAGCCGGGGCGGGTGCGCGGTTTCCACACGCCGGCACGGAAGTAACTCACGCGCTTGGAGGCGACAAGCTGCCGTGCGGTGTCGAGCATTTGCTCCTCGCTCTCGGCGCTGCACGGACCTGCGATGAGCACCGGCCAGCGCGGGTTTTCCAGGTGATTCGCAATGGGCGAAAGGTTGAGTTCTAATTTCATTTTGCGTCTATTTTTTACTTGATTATTTTCTTAATTTCGTTCGCCTCGCACATCATTTTGCTCAGCTCGGCGGCGTTGGCGGTGTCGATGCAAGCCTTGAATTTCTGCAGGTTTTCGATGTACTTGTCCAGCGCGTGCGACACGCTCTTGGCGTTCTGCAAAAAAATGGGAGTCCACGTTTCGGGCGAGCTCTTGGCCAGGCGCACGGTAGATTCAAAGCCGGTGCCCGCCATGTCGAGGATGTGGCTTTCGCTTTTTTCCACCTCCAGCACCGTAAGCCCAAGCATGAACGAGCTCACGTGCGAGATGTGCGAAACGTAGGCTACGTGCCGGTCGTGGGCTTCGGGGTCGGTGTAAAAAAGCACCTCCATGTAGAGCTGGCGGTACATGGCCAATGCGCGGTTGAGCGCGAAGTCGGCGCTGAGGTGATGCTCGCAAATGATGGCTTTTTTGCCGCTGAACACGCCATCCTGCGCCGCCTGCGGACCGCTGTACTCCGTGCCCGCCATGGGGTGCGAGGCCACGAACTGGCTGCGGCGTGGATGGTTGCGGTTGGCAGAGCAAATGCCGTTTTTGGTGGAGCCCATATCCACCACCACCGCGTCGTTTTTGAGCAGGTCGAGGATGTGGGGCAGCAGCTCGCGAGCCTTGTTGACCGGAATGGCAAGCACCACAAGGTCTGCCGCCTGCACCGCCTCGTCCAGCGGCAGCAGCTCGTCCGTCAGGCCCAGCTCCAGCGCCAGCTGCGCGTGGTCGGGGTTAGCGTCCACGCCGATGAGCCGCGAGGCAAAGCCGCACCTGCGCAGCGCTATCGCCACCGAGCCACCAATTAGGCCTAAACCGATAAATGTTATAACCATTTTGTTGCACACAGATTACACAGAAATTATAGATTTTACAATAATTGTTAAAAGGGAGTTCTAATTTTTACTTTTTATGTATATCGGAATAACTTTTTCAGACATTGGCAATATCCTCCAAAAGCTCCTCTTTGCTCGTTCCAAATAACGAAACGCCATATTTACCCATTATCTCTATAAAGCTTCTTTTGGATAAATTGGCTATAGATGCAGCTTGCCCCGAAGACATTAAACCGTCTTCGTACAATTTGGCAGCCAAATATACTGAATAATCGAAAGCCATCGGATTACTCGTATAGGGCAGTTTTAGTTTTATTGCTTGCATAATCTTTTTTTTATTACAATTACAAAATTACATAATATTTTAACGATTTATTATTCGTTCTTCATTTTCAACGTTTTAATTTCTTTGTCAAAGTCAGAAACAATTTTTTGTGTTTTGTTAAACACCTCATATTCTACTTCAGCTTTTGTGTCAGCTTGCTGTTTTGATATTCTGCCCTTATCCGTTAATATTTGGTATTTTCTAAATGCCAAAAATTCGTTAATGCTCACTGCAAATTCTTTCATCGAAAAAACATTTTCGCGCTCAATCAAATCTTCTATATAGTCAAAATATCCTGAAACGGCTCTTTCCAAGCGTTTGATTTCTTTTTCGGGCAGGTAGTTTTTGGCTACAGTAACATCAGATTTAAGAATGCGACCGTCAGGCGAATTTTTCCACGTGGTTAATCCCATATTCTCTTTGTTTCGGTCGGCTTTGGTATAGATGATTTCGGCTGCAGTTTGCCCTGCTATAGCAAAATG
>JAITOI010000159.1 GCA_031289995.1 Prevotellaceae bacterium
CCGACAAGACCGACAACCTGCTCCGCATGGCGCCCCACACCGCGCAGGAGCTCTGCGCCGACGTTTGGCCGCACCCCTACAGCCGCGAGCGCGCCGCCTACCCGCTGAGCTGGGTGCGGGTGGGCAAGTTTTTTCCGCACGTAGCGAAGGTTGATGGCGGGTATGGGGATAGGAATTTGGTGTGCACGAATTCTTGTTAGCGGAAAAAGGTTTTATCCCTGTCGGAAAAAAGGTATGGACTTGTCCGTCGTCAAGTCCGTACCTTTTTTAGGGAGGGGAAAGGTATATACATGTCGGGTATTTGAAACCTTGCAGGCAGAGTCTCTGAAGTCCCGCATGGGACGGCACTTTATTAACCGTAGGCTTTAGCCTACGGTCATGGCAACCCATCCGCGGTCTTGCGCACGGAGCACAGCCCTCCTTCGGGGAACGGCTTACACTCGTGCGCCATGCAGACGTTGTGCGATGCGCGATGCGATGCACAAGCGCAGCGCAGCCTGCGGACAGCACATCTCAAATTTTATTTCTACCTTTGCCCCCCAACATAAAAAATCTTTGACCCCATGCAAACCAAACTATTCAGCGCCTCCACGCGAGGCCACGCAGACCACGGCTGGCTCAACACCCACCACACCTTCAGCTTCGCCAGCTACCACGACCCCACGAGGGTGCACTTTGGCGCCCTGCGCGTGCTCAACGACGACCTGGTGCAGCCCGCCGAGGGCTTTGTCATGCACCCGCACAAGAACATGGAAATTATCTCCATCCCGCTCTACGGCGACCTCGAGCACAAGGATAGCATGGGCAACGCCGGCGTTATCCACGCGGGAGAGGTGCAGGTGATGAGCGCCGGCACAGGCGTGCTGCATAGCGAGTTCAACTCCAGCACCGACAAGCCGCTCAACTTTTTTCAGATTTGGGTTTTTCCCAATCAGGACAACGTTGAGCCGCGCTACCAGCAGATGAAATTCGACTTTGCAACGCCCAACAAGCTGGTGCAAATTGTGTCGCCCAACCCCGACGACGACGGCCTGTGGATTTACCAAAATGCATGGTTCAGCATGGGCTTGTTCACCAAGGGCGCAGACCTCATCTACCGCACGAAAAGCAGCGCCAACGGCGTGTTTGTGATGGTGGTCGAGGGCGATTTTTTGCTGGGCAATACTGCCCTGCATCGCAGGGATGGCCTGGCCGTTTCGGAGCTCGATGAGCTGACGCTAACGCCCACGTCGGAGAGCGCACGGGTGCTGCTGATGGAGCTGCCCATGTAGCCCCTCAAATTTGAAAAATCAGATTTCAGATTTCAAAATATTTTCTCTACCTTTGCGCCCGTAAACCAAAAAAAGTATTGAGCTATGACTTCGTACAAAGAGTTGGGTCTTGTAAATTCACGAGAAATTTTCAAGAAGGCAATGGCAGGCAAGTACGCCATCCCCGCCTTTAACTTCAACAACATGGAGCAAATGCAGGCCATCATTCAGGCCTGCGTGGAGACCAAGTCGCCTGTGATTTTGCAGGTGTCGAGCGGCGCCCGAAAGTACGCCAACCAAACCCTGCTGCGCTACATGGCGCAAGGCGCGGTGGAGTACGCAAAGGAGCTGGGATGCAACATCCCCATCGTGCTGCACCTCGACCACGGCGACTCGTTCGAGATTTGCAAAAGCTGCATCGAGTACGGCTTCTCGAGCGTGATGATCGACGGCTCGCACTTCCCCTACGACGAGAATGTGGCGCTCACCGCCAAGGTGGTGGACTACGCGCACAAGTACGACGTAACGGTGGAGGGCGAACTCGGCGTGCTGGCAGGCATCGAGGACGATGTGAAGGCCGAGCACCACACCTACACCGAGCCTTCGCAGGTGGAAGATTTCATGAAAAAAACAGGCGTTGATTCGCTCGCCATCTCCATCGGCACATCGCATGGCGCCAACAAATTCAAGCCCGAGCAGTGCACCCGCAACGCCGATGGCATCTTGATTCCGCCGCCCTTGCGCTTCGACATTCTCGCCGAGATTGAAGAGCGCATTCCCGGCTTCCCGATTGTGCTGCATGGCTCGTCGAGCGTGCCGCAGGAGCAGGTGGCCACCATCAACAAGTACGGCGGCAAGCTCAAGGATGCGGTGGGCATTCCCGAAGAGCAGCTGCGCCAGGCAGCCGCCTCTGCGGTATGCAAAATCAACATCGACAGCGACGGCAGGCTCGCCATGACAGCAGCCGTGCGCGAGGTGTTTGCCAACAAGCCCGAAGAGTTCGACCCGCGCAAGTATTTGGGCCCCGCTCGCGACTCCCTCAAGGAGCTGTACAAGCACAAGGTGCTGAACGTGCTTGGCAGCAACGATAAGGCGTAGCCGATGGCTGCGTAGCAAAAAATCAGGCTGCCTTTACGCTAACAAGGGTAGCCTGTTTTTTTTTGAACGCGATGTGCGAATGCGATGTGCGATATGTGATGTGCGATATGCGAAAATGCACTGCCGTAAATCGCAATCTTCAAATCTTCAAATCTTCAAATTTTCAAATTAAAAAAAATGCTATCCGTCCCCTTTCTCCCTCTCCTCAACGCCGATGCCTTGGGCGATGAAGCCATGCGCAGCTTAGCCTGCCTGCCCTCGCACAGCATTGCCTGCGTCAGCTGGAAAGCCTTCAGCTATGCGCCGCAGGCCGAAGTAAAAATTGCGCAAACGGAAGCCTGCCTGCTGTTGCAGTACGCCGTGCGCGAAGCCTGTATTCGCGCCAAATTCACGCAGCCCAACGAGGCCGTGTGGACGGATTCGTGTGTGGAATTTTTTGTGTCGTTCGACGACAAAAAAACATACTACAATCTCGAAACGAATTGCATCGGCACGCCGCTAATGCGCTACAACATTCGCCCGCACGAGGGGCCAATGGCCACGCCGCAGCAGCTGTCGCGCATCCGCACCCGCAGCACGCTGGGCGCTCAGCCCATTGCGGCGCAGAGCGGCGACTTCGCGTGGACGCTCACCTTGGCCATTCCCTACGACTGTTTTTTTGCGCACAGCTTCGCCAGCTTGCGCGGGCAAAATGTCTTCGCCAACTTCTACAAGTGCGGCGACGAGCTCGTGCAACCCCACTATCTGTCTATGTTTCCCATCAACACGCCTGCGCCCAACTTTCACGTGCCCGAATTTTTTCAGCAGCTAAAAATGGCTTAGCGTACCGCCAAAAATCATCGTCAAAAATTACCACTCAAAGCTATGAACCCAGCTCTCGAATTGCTAATGCCAGCGCCCGATGCAAGGCTTGCCACATCAGCTGCTGCGCCGCCAAATATCGACACGGTGAGCCGCCTAATGCAGCTGGCCAAGGCCATCATTTTTCCCGACTATTTTGGCCTGCGCAGCAGCAGCGAATTTCTTTGCCGACAGCGTCTGGAGAGCGATGTGGAGCAGCTCTGCACGCTGCTCGAAGGGCAGGTGGCAGCCTGCTTCGGCTTCTTTGCTTCGCAGGGTAGCGAGCTGCAAAGCGAAGCGGTGGGCGACATTGCGCTGCGCTTCGTGGCGCGCTTGCACGAGGTGAAGCGTATGCTCTACTCCGACGTCGATGCCGTCTACAACGGCGACCCTGCCGCCACCTCCCACGGCGAGGTCATTTTTTGCTACCCCGCCATCAACGCTATGCTGCACTACCGCGTGGCGCACGAGCTGCTGCTGCTTGGTGTGCCCGTGCTGCCGCGCATCATCACCGAGCTGGCGCACGCTGCAACCGGCATTGACATTCATCCGGGAGCCAACATCGGCGAGCGTTTTGCTATCGACCACGGCACCGGTGTGGTCATCGGAAGCACCTGCATCATTGGCAGCGGAGTCAAGCTGTACCAAGGAATCACGTTGGGCGCACGAAGCTTCACCATCGACAGCGATGGCCTCCCCGTTGACCTGCCGCGCCACCCCATCATCGAGGACAACGTGGTGGTTTACGCCAACACTACCATCCTTGGGCGCATCACCGTGGGGCACGATTCGGTGATTGGCGGCAACGTGTGGCTGGTGCACAGCGTGCCGCCACACTCGCACATCGCGCAGCGTCCGCAGACCACCAGCAAGCGGCCTTTGATGTTCGAAGAAGGGGAAGGAATTTGATGCGCTCAGCGCTAAATGACGTACTCGCTAACGTCAATGATACCGGCGCGTAGGGCATACTTCACCGCGTCGTGAACGTTGTTGATTTCGAGCTTGCGAAAAATATTTTTGCGGTGCGTGTTGATGGTGTGAAAGCTCAAATTTCGTTCGTAGGCAATCTCTTTTGTCGTCTTACCCATGGCCACTTCGTGCAGCACCCAAACCTCCGCCTGCGTTAGCTTTACGACGCCCGACGAGGGCGGCATATCCTCGGCAAGCAGCTGCGCCACCGCCTCGCAAACGTAGGTATCGCCTCGCACGGCGCAAACCAAAGCATCCTCAATTTCGCAGCGCGAATCGGTTTTCATCACCACGCTAAACCGCAATTCCGATAGCATCACCTGTAGCAAAAAATGCCGCGTGAGCTCGTCCGAAAACAGCACCCACACTGCCTGCGCGTGCCGCGTCTTCATGTTTATCAGCTGCGGTTCCGACAGGTCGAACAGCGTGTAGTCTACCACCACCACTGCGTTTGGCGCGGCCAGCAGCTGCGCCTTCAGCTCGGAGCGCGAGCCAACTTCGGCCACACCTTTACGGTAGCCAAGCCGCGCCAGCGTTGACCTCACACCCTCGCGCGTGGCGAATTGGTTATCGGCTAAAATGAAGTGTTGCATTGTTTTGTCGTTTATTCAGCGCTGCAAAGATACGGCTTTTTCAGCGCACGAAAAATACCACGTTTGTGCTATTGTGCAGGTGCCACATTTGCCCTATCTTTGCCGTCGATTTTAGAACAAAAAATAAACAATAACAATCAAAAAAAAATCGCAATGTCAAAGATTGCACAGAGGCTTACCGACCTCATCGGTAACACACCGCTGCTCGAGCTCAACGCCTACGCAGCCACCAAAAATTTCGCAGCGCGGCTCATCGCCAAGCTCGAGTACTTCAACCCCGCGGGCAGCGTCAAAGACCGCATCGCGCTTGCGATGATTGAGGACGCCGAGGCCAAAGGCCTGCTCAAACCCGGCGCCACCATCATCGAGCCAACCAGCGGCAACACCGGCGTTGGCCTCGCTTTCGTGGCAGCCAGCAAGGGCTACAAGCTCGTGCTCACGATGCCCGAAACGATGAGCCTTGAGCGCCGCAACCTCCTCAAAGCGCTGGGCGCAACGCTTGTGCTCACGCCAGGCGCAGAGGGTATGAAGGGGGCAATTGCTAAGGCTGTTGCGCTGCGTCAGGAAACGCCAGACGCAGTCATCCTGCAGCAGTTCGAAAACCCCGCCAATCCTGCCGTTCACGAGCGTGACACCGCCGAAGAAATTTGGCGCGACACCGACGGCAAGGTTGACATTTTTGTTTCCGGCGTAGGCACCGGTGGCACGGTAAGCGGCGTGGGTGTTGGGCTAAAGAGGCACAACCCAAACGTTGTCATCATCGCTGTCGAGCCGCAAGACTCGCAGGTGTTGGCGGGAGGCAAGCCCGGCCCGCACAAAATTCAGGGCATCGGCGCAGGCTTTGTGCCCAAGATTTACAACTCAAGCGTGGTTGATAAAATCATCGCAGTGAGCAACGACAACGCCATTCGCACCAGCCGCGAGCTGGCCAAGACCGAGGGGTTGCTGGTGGGCATATCGTCGGGTGCCGCTGCCTACGTGGCTTCCGACCTTGCCGAGCTTCCCGAAAACAAGGGAAAAAACATCGTTGTGCTCCTGCCCGACACCGGCGAGCGCTACCTCTCCACCATCCTCTACGCCTTCGACGAATATCCGCTGTAGGCGAGATGTAGCAAGGGATGAAGGCGGACAGTAGTCCGCCTTTTTTTTGTCCTTTTTTTTGTTCGTTGGTCAAAAAAAAATTCGTACATTTGCCGCGTAACATTGAGTATAAACCAAAACAAAAATCAACCAATGGCACAAGACATTCTCTCCCTCAAACCCGCTGCGCTGTGGCAGCATTTTTACGAGCTGACGCAAATTCCGCGTCCCTCGAAACACGAGGCAAAAGCCTCCGAATTTGTGGCCGCCTTCGGCAAAAAATTGGGCTTGCCCACCGAGGTCGATGGCGTGGGCAACGTGCTCATCCGAAAGCCCGCCACCAAAGGCTTGGAGGGGCGGCAAACAGTCATCCTGCAAGGCCACCTCGACATGGTGCCGCAGGCCAACGCTGCCGCTAACCACAACTTTCTCACCGACCCCATCGACGCCTACATCGACGGCGAATTTGTGCGCGCGCGTGGCACCACGCTTGGCGCCGACAACGGCATTGGCGTGGCCGCAGCAATGGCCTTGCTCGAGGCAACCGACATCGAGCATCCCGCTCTCGAAGCCCTCTTCACCATCGACGAGGAGGCCGGCATGAATGGCGTGCGTGCCATCAAAGCAGGATGGCTTAAGGGCGACATTCTCATCAACCTCGACTCCGAGGAAGAAGGTGAGCTTTGCGTAGGCTGCGCGGGCGGACTCGACGGCACGTTCGAGGCCAGCTACGACGAGCTGAATCCCGCTGCAGGCAAGGCCTACAAGCTTGGCATCACCGGACTCAAAGGCGGGCACTCCGGCGCCGACATTCATCTTGGACGCGGCAACGCCAACAAAATCGCGATGCGCATCCTCAACCAGCTCACCAAAAAATGCCGCGTGCAGCTCGCCTCGTACTCCGGCGGCAACCTGCGCAACGCCATACCCCGTGAGGCTTCAGCGACCATCGTGGTGTGCGCCGAATGCGACGAGGAGGTGAAGAAAATTGTCGCCTCAATCACTGCGGCCATCAACGCCGAACTCGCGCTGGTTGACAACCCTGCAGTCATCACGCTCGACCCAACGGAGATGCCGGCAAAGGTCGTGAACCCCGCGTCACAGCTGGGTTTCATCAGCGCGCTGCTGGCCTGTCCCAACGCTGTAACGCGCATGAGCGACGCTATGCCCGGCCTCGTCGAAACCTCTACAAACCTCGCCATTGTTAGCATTGCCGATGGTCAGCTCTCCGTAAGCGCCCTGCTTCGCAGCTCTGTTGACAGCGCAAAAGAGCACCTCGCCGAATGCATGGAAGCCGCATTCTCATTGGCCGGAGTGAAGAGTGTGTTCTCCGGCGGATACTCCGGTTGGAACCCCAACATGAAGTCTCCAATTCTCCAAACGATGAACGAAGTTTACGAGCAGCTCTACGGCCTGAAACCTAAGGCTGGCGCGATACACGCGGGTTTGGAGTGCGGCATGTTGGGCGGACTTTATCGCAACCTCGACATGATTTCATGCGGCCCAACCATCTTCAATCCGCACTCACCCGACGAGCGTGTGGAGGTAAAATCGGTCGAAAAATGGTGGAATTTCATGCTCGCGGCGCTAAAAAGTTGCCCTTGCAAGTAGCTGATAATGAGCAAAAGTGAAAATTTTTTGCAAAAAAGTTTGCAAAAAATTTGGAAGTATGGAAGGAAAAGTATTACCTTTGCAGCCCGATTTGGAGACGGCATCACCCGAAAAGAAGATGGGTTGACGCGAAAAAAGAAGATGGGTTGACGCGAAAAAAAAGAAGATGGGTTGACTCGAAAAAAGAAGATGGGTTGACTCGAAAAAAGAAGATGGGTTGACGCGAAAAAAAGAAGATGGGTTGACGCGAAAACAAGTTGGGAAAAAAGTTCTTTTAGATTTTGAAAACAGGAAATAAATTACAAGGAAAGCATCAATTCTTTTTCACGAAAGGAGAGAGATAAATCAAGCCAAGGTTCACTACATTTTAATGTACAGGAAAAATTAGAATGAAGAGTTTGATCCTGGCTCAGGATAAACGCTAGCGGCAGGCCTAACACATGCAAGTCGAGGGGCAGCACG
>JAITOI010000191.1 GCA_031289995.1 Prevotellaceae bacterium
CTGCGAATGTGAGGGTGAGCGGCAAACGGAATCTGCTCGCCGTAGCGCTGCCGGTACTGCTCCATGCCGCGCTGCACAAGCTCTTCGCTCTCGCAGTGCGCCACAATGGGCAGCGGGCATTCGGCAAACAGCTGAGCCAGCAAGCGCTCATCGCGCAGCAGCATGTTGCCGGTGCTCGACCCCATAAACAGCTTGACGGCAAAGGCGTCAGCGGGGGTGAGCTTCGCTAAGTCGGGCAGGTTTTCGGGCGTTGCACCAAGGTAAGCCATCACGTTGACCACCGCTTCGCGCCGCGCCACGTTTAGCTTTTCGCGCAGCAGCGGAAGCGTGGTTGTGGGCGGCAAGGTGTTGGGCATATCGGCCACGGTGGTAACGCCGCCTGCCGCTGCCGCGCAGCTTTCGGAGCGCCACGAGCCTTTGTGCGTAAGCCCCGGGTCGCGAAAGTGGACGTGCGTGTCGATGATCCCCGGCAGCAGCAGCAGGCCGCTTGCGTCGATGCGTTGCGCGTCGGCGCAGAGTCCGTCGTCAAGGGCGCTATCAGCTGCCGCGAAGACGCGCCGTATGGCATCGTTCTCCACCAGCACGCTGCCCGCAAACGAGTCTCCTTCGTTGACAATAGTGGCGTTGTGAATTAGAAATTTCATGCGGCAAAGGTAAGAAAAAATGAAGCGTGAAGCTAACGAGCGCGGTTGTGGTATTGGCCAAAAAGCCTTACCTTTGTCGCCGTTGTTAGGATTCTTGAACGTTGACGTAATGAAAAAAATTATCATCATATCCACGTCGGTGGTCGTCGTAGCGCTGCTGGCGCTTGCGCTCGCGCGCTACCTGCGCCCAATGCTGGCGGGCGATGCAGAGCTTGCCGTTGGCGACGCCGAAAAAATTTGTAGCATCACCCTATCGCAAGGCAACGCGCATTTGCAGCTGAGCCGAAGTCGCGAGCGGTGGCGCATTGATGGCCTGCGCGAGGCCAACCTACGCAGGGTTGAAGATGCGCTCTACGCCGTGCAGCAGCTGCGCATTGCCTACCCGCTGCCCGCAAGACTACGTGCAGCCTACGATAGCGCGATGCACAGCTCGCACGCGATGTCCATCGAGCTGAGCGACCGATGGGGCGTGCTGCGCCGCTACGCTATGTGCAGCCTCGATTCGCTCACGGTGGTGGAGGCGCGAAAAGGCAACCCCTACGTGGTGGAGGCGAGCAGCTATCGCAGCGGCAGCCTGGCCTCGCTGTTCAGCATCAACCCGCTGTTTTGGTATTCCACCACGACTATTGCCCTTGCGCCGGGGCTGCTGAGGCGAGTAACCGTCGAGCATTTTGAGCATCCGCAGCGCTCGTTCAGCCTCGCCATCGACACGGCAGGACATGGCCTGCTCACCGTGCTGCACTGCGGCACAAAAACGGCGCAGCTCAACGCCGACCGCATGTACCGCTACCTTTCGTACTACCGCGAGCTGGTTCACGAGCGCTACGCTACCGAGCTCGACAGCTCGCAAACCGCCGCCATCATTGCCTCGCAGCCGACCTACCGCCTGACCATCGAAACAGCAGCCGACAGCGCGTTTTGCGTCAGCATCTACAGCCGCGCTGCCGCGAGCGCCACCGACAACTTCGGCCGCCCCGCCACCGTTGACCTCAACCGCTGCTACCTGCAGCGCAACAGCGAGCCGCAGCTCGCCATTGCCCGCTGGGTGGACGTGGACTTGCTGCTGGTGGATGCGGCGTGGTTCTTTTGATTTGAGGATTTGAAGATTTGAAGATTCTGTGCTACGCCCCAATCATTTTTTTCCTACCTTTGTCGCGCTGTTTTTTGCAGCAAGCAACAAGATTTTTCACCCCATAAAAATTCACACACGATGAAGCCAACACTCACGCTCCTCTTGCTGGGCGGCGCACTGACAATGGCCTCGGCGCAAAAGCGCGAGGCGGTGCAGATGACCGAGCAATACAACGACGTGTCGCAAATGATGTCGCGCACCACGCAGTACCTGCTGCCCGCGTTCGACAAGGGCATGGTGATTTTCAAGAACGGCGAAACCGCCGCAGCCCAGCTCAACTACAACATGCTGCTCGAGCAAATGCAGTTCATGGAATCCGACAGCTCCATCCTTGCCATCGCCAACCTCGACGAGGTGATGTACGTGAGCATTGGCAAGCGTTTTTTCGTCAAGCTCAAAACCCAGTTCATCGAGGTCATCATGGATGGCAGCGAGCTGCAGCTGGGCGTGGCGCGAAAGCTGCGCATCGTTGACCACCGCAAGGATGGCGGCTACGGCGGCACCACCTCGCTGATGAAGGTGGAGAGCGTGAGCACGCTCAGCGGCGCGTCCGCCGACCACCTGGTGGGCACCGAAGAAATCGTGTACGAGGAGAGCGCCACCTACTACCTCATCGCCGGCGGCAAGCCAAAAGTGGCGAGCAAAAAAGTGTTTGCAAAAGCGTTTCCTGCGTGCAAGGAGAGCATCGACAAGCAGGATGTGGACTACAGCAACGAGGCGCAATTGCGTGCGCTCTTTGTGCTGTGCAAGCCTTAGAATTTGAAAATTTGAAAATTTGAAGATTCACTGCTGGGCGGCCTGTGGTGGGGCAATCTTGGCCAAATCTTTTTTTGAGGTGCTATTCCAATCGTCCTGCCGTGCGCACGGGTGAAAGACCTGCCCCGAATGAGGCCTCTGCTCCGTGCGCAAGGCACGCACATTTCTACATTTCTACCATACTGCCATCCCTACGGGATTTCCTCGTTGAAACAAGGTTCTACCCACAGCTGTTCGAAACCCTGATTGGCACTGAAGTCCGTAGGACTTAAACGTGGATAACCCCGAACAAGCGAAGCGCTGTTCGGGGTACATGCAACCCTACGGTATTGAACTCCAAAGGAGTTCAACAACCCATAGCGCAGGTGTTGATTCCAATGTTGAACTCCTACGGAGTTCTATGTATGTGGGGTGTGTCGCTACCCCGTGCTGCGCTTCGCTTGCACGGGGTTATCCACGTTTAGTCCTACGGACTTCAAAGGTTTCGAACACCTGTGGGTTCTACCTTGTTTCGGCTATCCCCGCAGGTTCTACCTGCGAAAAAAGAAGGACAATGTAGAAATCCCGTAGGGATGGCAGTATGGTAGAAATGACAACTCGTCTCGGTCTTGCGCACGGAACACAGGCCTCATTCGGGGAACGCCTTTCACCCGTGCGCACGGCAGGACGCTTGACATGTTGTCCATATCGCCGTCGTGAATAGCACCTCAAAAAAAGATTTAGCCACAATCTTCAAATTCTCAAATCCTCAAATCTTCAAATCAAAATACCAAGATTCTCCTGGTCGGTGATTTTGTCGCAGTACGAGCACTGCAGCTTGACTTCCTTTTTTGAAATCACGCGAAACTTCGTGGCCACCGGCTGGTGGTTGGTAACGCACT
>JAITOI010000202.1 GCA_031289995.1 Prevotellaceae bacterium
CCGCAAGCACGCCAAGTAGCGAAAAAGAAAGAATCCGTTTCATTTTTTTGTGTATAAATTTTTAAAATTATTTGGCCGCAAAAGTACAAAAAACTTTGATTGGTTGTACTGCTTGGTGCAAAAAAAATAACAAATTGTTCAAAAGTTTTTTTCGGGCAGATGCCGACATCAGCGGTAATCTTTCAGCGGTAGCTTGCCCTCAGCCATTTGTAGAACGTTGGTTGCTAAGGCAGTCATCTCATCTTCGCCCGCGTAAACGGATACGGGTGCGATAAATTTGACCATACGGCTGATGTAGCCGGTAACGTAGCTATCGTGGGCAATGCCGCCGGTGATGAGGATGGCGTCAACCTTGCCACAAAGCACGGCAGCGGCGGCACCAATTTCCTTGCCGATTTGGTAGCACATGGCGTCGATGACCTGCTGAGCTCGCGCGTTGCCCTGCGCGGCTTGCGCTGCTGCATGCTGCATGTCGTTGGTGCCAAGATGAGCCACCACGCCACCGCGCCCCACCAACATTTTGGTCAGCTCGCTCCGGCTGTGCTGGCCATCGAAGCAAAGCTCCATCAGCTGCACGGCAGGCAGCGTGCCTGCTCGTTCGGGCGAGAGCGGGCCGTCGCCGCCAAGGGCGTTGTTGACGTCCACCACCCTACCCTGCCGATGTGCGCCTACCGAAATTCCGCCACCCAAATGCGCCACCACGACGTTGAGATCTTCGTAGCGCCGACCTTGCTTTTGCGCGTGAGCGCGGGCAATAGCCTTCTGGTTGAGCGCATGAAAAATGGAGCGGCGCGAAAAGATTGGATGCCCTGAAACCCGCGCCACGTCTTGCATTTCGTCAACCACTACGGGGTCGGCAATGTAGGCTTGCGCCGATGATAGTGAGCGTGCAATGTCGTCGGCAAGGAGACCACCAAGGTTGCTCGCGTGCTCGCCGTACTGCGCCGAGTAGAGGTCGGTTTTCATCGCCTCGTTGACTTCGTAAACGCCCGATTCTATTGGCTTGACAAGGCCTCCGCGCCCCACCACAAAGCGCAGGTCGCTCACCTCAACGCCTGCTTTTTGGAGCTCGGAAAGGATTGCTTCTTTGCGAAAGGAGAACTGTGAAGCCACGCTGGTAAAGGCTTTCAGCTCGTCGGAGCTGTGCCGTAGCGTGTGCTGAAAAATGTTTTGTGCGCCCTCAAAAACCGCAATTTTGGTTGAGGTTGAGCCGGGGTTGAGGACGAGAATTTTTGGGTTCATGTGCGTATAATTTCTGGTTTGAAAATTTGAAAATTTGAAGATTTGCATCGCTGATTTTTGCAGCCGCAAAGGTAAAAAGAAAGTGGGGATGCGGCAACATCCCCACCTTCAATGGCCGCAACGCATAGCTCCGAAAGCTATGGCTGGTGCGGGTTGGCGAAGGTTATCGCTGGTGGGTAAATCGCACTTCTTTGCTCACCGTTACCTTGCCCGATGCGTGAGTTCGCTTCACAATTACGAGGTCGGAGTGCTGCGGCTCGCGGACTTCGCGCCCCATAAAATTGTAGTACTGCACCGCCACCACAGGGTCGTTCACATCGTCGATGCCGGTGGTTGGATTGTAGGTGGCTTGCGGGGCAACGGTGATGTCGGCAGAGATGTTGGTAATGGTGAGCGTGTACTCGCCGTTAGCGTCGGGAGCTGAGATGGTGCCGACCATTGAGATGGGACTCTCGTAGCCCGCAGCCAGCTTGAACTTCATCGTAAACGTTGCGTCGAGCGGTAGGGAGCGATTGCCGCTATCCGTAACTACGATTCCTGCTCCTGCGCTAATGGTTACCCTGTAGAGCTGCTGCGAAGCTGTGATGACAATGGGCGCAGGTGATTTGACCAGCACCGTGAGCGTGTACACATCATTGTCGGGACCGGTGATGGTTGCGCCTTCGCACTGCGGATTACCGTAACCACGCTTGAGCGTAAAGGTGCAGATTAGCGTGTCGCCCACCGACACGGCGTTGGCGTTGCTGCTCACAATGGCAATGCCTGTAGTGTCGAGAGGAACGGCGATGGTGCGGTAGCCAACTTCGAGGTTCGGCTTTTGGCTTGCCTGAAAGTTGGTAAACATTGGGTTGTTGAAGACCACACGAGGAGCCAGAATGTCCTCGCTCACCAGCTTGATGGCCAGCTCCACGTTGCCGTTGGCATCGGGCGTTAGCGTTGGAGCCAGCCGAGCGATATAGTCCGACAGGTCGATGTAGAACGGCTGGTTGGATGTAACCTGCAGTCCATATCCGGCCTCGCCAACTTTGCCCAACGCGGTAATGGCGGGACGGTCGGCCCATAGCGCGTTGGGGCTAACACCAGTAAAGGCCGAGCTCCAGCTGCTACTCACCTCGTACACGCCAAAGCGAACGGTGGTGTAGCTCAAAGTATTGTTCGTTTGCAGGCATAGGCGAGCGCCGTTGTAAGCTGCGCTGTAGAGCTGAGCTGCCGTGAGGCTGAGCTTGAGGTAAGCCTCCATCGTGTCGCTGTTGACGGTATCTTTGAGCACCTGCAGGTAGTTCGCATAGAGGCCTCCCACGAGCATGTTTGTTCCCTTGCTCGACACACTTGCCGCGTCCACAAAATCAACCCGAGCGGTGCGCTCACCAATGGCGCCGATGTAGAGCTTGATATTGTTTGCCGGCATGGTGAGGCTATCGGTGTACACGCCATCAATAGGGGCGAGTATGACGCCCGCTGTAGCGTAGGGTTGCAAGCCGTCTTGCTTCAGCCGGAACTTGATTTTGTAGATTGCGCCAAACGAAACCGAGGTGGCGGGCACTTCAACCAGCTCGATGCGGCTGGCGTCGCAGGAGGTGAGGATGGAGTAGCTCTGGTTGTCGGCCGAAAAGATAACCAGCTTGTCCTCGTCCACCGAGGCGATGTAAAGCGTGTCGCCACGCCATGTTGCGGGGTTTCCGTTGACGGTTGCAGTGAGGTTACTAAAGCCTGCGTTCAGACTCATCTTGAGCCAGAATACGCTGTCGTGCACCACCTCGTAAGACTGCCGTTGCGCACCGTTGAACGAGGCAGCGATGGATGCGTAGGGGTTGGGGTAGCCGTCGATGGATACCGTGTGCTTCAGCTGCGAAGCCGTGATGGCAATGGGCGCAGCCGACTTGAGCAGCAGCTTGAGCGTGTACACATCGCCGACGTTGGTGATGGTTGCGTCAGCGCAAAGCGGATTGTTATAGCTCGGCTTGAGCGTGAAGGTGCAGCTGAGCGTATCGCCCAAGCAAAGCGAGTCGGCGTTGCTGCTGATGATGCTGATGCCAACCGTGTCGAGCCTGATAGCAACAGCGCGTCGTCCTATCTCGAGCGCGGGCTTCGCAGCATCGGTCCAGTTGGCAAATGCTGGGTTGAGGATGTTAAGCAAACCGTAGGGGCTTGGCAACTCCGTCTTGCTCGCAAGCTTGATGGCAAACTCCACCTTGCCGGCGCTATCGGGCACTGCTGTTGCGGCCAGCTGAGAGAGGTAGCTCGACAAGTCAACGTAAAATGGCTGGTTGCTGACAACCTTAATGCCTGCACCGAGCGTAGCAATTTCGCCCTGCGCAGTAGGTGCAGGACGCTCCGCCCATAGTGCACTGGGGCTTACTCCTGTAAAGGTTCCAGCCCAGCTGCTGTTCACCTCTTGGATGCTCCAAACAACCTGGTTGAAGTTGGATGTGGGAGGCGCAGGAGGCGCGTTATTGGTTTGCAATTTCAGGCGAGCGCCGTTGCTGGCTGCGCTTAGCAGCTGGTTGATGCTGACGCTAAACTTCAGGTAGGCCTCCATCGTATCCTGATTGCTGCCGGTTTGAACCTTCAAGTAGGTGGCAAAAGTACCCTGTAGCATACTCGTGCCCTTGCTTGACACGCTTGCGCTATTGGCCACCGCCACCGATGCCTGCGTGCTCGCAATGGCGCCAATGTAGAGGTCGGTATTCGCCTTCACGTTGGCCACGGTGAGCGTGTACACGCTATTTTCGGGCGCAGAAACAACGCCATTCGAGGCGTAGGGCGTTAGCCCGTCTTGCTTCAGCCGGAACGTTGCCACGTAGGTGCTATCGTAAAACACCGTGTCGCTTGCTGGCTGGCTCAGCAGCTCCACCAGCGTGCTATTGCAGGCGGCAGACACGTGGTAGCGCAGCCTATCAGCTGTAAACACCACCTCCTTGTCCGCATCAACGGCGGCAATGAACAGCGTGTCCTGACGGATGGTTGCGGCCGCGCCATTCACCGTTACGCGCAGGTTTTCGTAGCCTGCTTTGAGGGCGAACTTCATCCAAAAATTGTCGCCCGGAAACACGTCGTAATCGCCTGCAGCGTTAGTGGTAGCCGAGGCGCTCGTTACCGTGATGTAGGGGTTGGCGGCTACACGAACAGCCTGATAGTTGGTGGTGGTGGCGATGGTAATTGGCGATGTTGAGCTCAACAAAATCTTTAGCGTGTACACATCGCCCACGTTAGGAATGGCAACGCCGTTGTACGTTGGGTCGATATATCCGACGCGCAGCTTGAAGGCGCAGTAAAGCGTGTCGCCCACGCACAGCGAGTCTGCGTTGGTGCTATCAATCGTTATGCCCGGCGCGTTGAACGTAAGGGCAATGGTGCGACGACCAATCTCAAGCGCGGGCTTCGCAGCATCGGCCCAGTTGGCAAATGCAGGGTTAAGGATGTTAAGCAAACCGTAGGGGCTTGGCAACTCTGTCTTGCTCGCAATCTTGATGGCAAACTCAACATTGCCGACGCTATTGGTCGCTGTTGCGGCCAGCTGAGAGAGGTAGCTCGACAAGTCAACGTAAAATGGCTGGTTGCTGACAACCTTAATGCCTGCGCCAAGCGTAGCAATTTCGCCCTGCACAGTAGGGGCAGGACGCTCTGCCCACTGCGCACCGGCACCACTTACTCCGGTTACTCCGGTAAAGGTTCCAGCCCAGCTGCTGCTCACCTCTTGGATGCTCCAAACAACCTGGTTGAAGTTGGATGTGGGAGGCGCAGGAGGCGCGTTATTGGTTTGCAACTTCAAGCGTGCGCCATTGCTGGCCGCACTCAGCAGCTGGTTGATGCTAAGGCTGAACTTCAGGTAGGCCTCCATCGTGTCCTGGTTGCTGCCGGTTTGAACCTTCAGGTAGGTGGCGAAAGTACCCTGTAGCATACTCGTGCCCTTGCTCGACACGCTTGCGCTATTGGCCACCTGAACCGATGCCTGCGCGCTCCCAATAGCTCCAACATACAGGCCAGTATTCGCCTTCACGTTGGCCAGGCTGAGCTTGTACACTCCGTTTTCGGGAGCCGACACGGTGCCATTCGAGGCGTAAGGCGTTAGCCCGTCTTGCTTCAGCCGGAAGGTAACGAGGTAGGTGCTATCGTGAAAAACCGTGTCGCTTGCAGGCTGGCTAAGGATCTCCACAAAGTCGCTGTTGCAGGCAGTGCTTAGCTTGTAGCGTTGCCTGTCGGCGGTGAAATCGATGTCCACATCGGCCGTTACCGATGCGATGTGCAGGGTATCGTTGCTGAGCGCAACGCCAATGCCATCCACGGTTGGATGCAAGTTTTGGAAGCCTTCCTTTGCGGCCACTTTTGCCCAAAAGGCCGAGCCGGGGGCAACGTAGTAGTAGTAGGGATTGGCCGGAGACGTTGCGCCCGTTGAGTTGGCCGACACCGAAACGTAGGCCGACTGCACGGTAACTTTTAGGAAATTCGCGCCGGGCGCAGTGCGCACGCTTAGGTTGGTTGCGGCGTTGACAAAGCCAGTCGTGTCGTAAGCTGCCACCGCCACCGCGTAATTCGTGCTCGCCGCAATGGTGTAGGCGGGCTTGCTAAACAGGTAGCTGGTTTGGGTGCTTGGCACGGTGTCGACCGCAGCGTTGGCGAGGTAGATAATGTAGCCCTCCACGCTTCCTGTGGAGGCCGTCCATGCGAGCGTGAAGCAGGTGTCGGCAACGTTCGTAGCCTTCAGGTTGCTGGGCTTAGAGGGCGCCACGTACACCTCCTGAAGCTCGAATGCGCCAACGTCCACAGCGCTTCCGCTAAGGCGGGCGTTGCCTGCAAAGTCTGTCGTAAAGGTGTTGGGAATGTTGGCAGAATTGCCCTTGTCAACCCCCACGGCAGCTGCAAACGTTCCCCATTTTTCGCCGAAAATTTTTGCGCTATCGCTCTCCAAAACGTTGCCCACGGGGGCAGTGCCAGCCGCGGTTGCGCCCTCCGCACCGGCGGGAATTGCGTCCACAATGTTGTTGTTGAACACAACATATTTTCCGTTGCGGTCAACGTTGTTCACGCTGCCGTCGCCGGAATTTTTATTGTTCCAAAAGATGTTGTTGTACGACAGCGTGCGGTAGGTAGCAGTGGCCGCCATCGTGTTAATGTAAAGCCCGCCGCCCGTGGGCGCGGAGTTGTTTACGATGATGTTGTTGGAGAGCTGACACCCCATAAGCCCAATGGCTATGCCACCTCCGGCAATCGTTGAGGTGTTCCCCTCCACGATATTATTCACAACCGTCGTCTGCCCATACGTGCCCAGCATGGTAAGGCCGCCGCCACCTCCGGTAACCGACGGAGTACCCAACAAGTTGGCATTTCCGCCCTCGTTGTTGCGAATGAGGCAGCCGGAAACTACCTGCTTGGCGGAGCTGTAAGCAAAGTATCCGCCGCCTCTCGTGCCCTTGTTATTCTCGATAAGGCACCTATCTACCGTGGCTTGCAAGTAGGTAAGATTTGCGCCGTATCCGCCAAGGCTAATACCCGCCGCGCCCCAGTCGTCAGTGCCGCTGGTGTTGGCAGCGGTTACGGTGGTGTTGCGAATCACGCAGCGCCGGATGGCAATGGTTTGGCCGCTGGCCGTTGCCCTGATGAAAATTGCCGCACCCCCCGTGCACGTTGCGCCATCGAAGCTGAATCCGTCGATTTCGAGCGGCGTGTTGCCTGCCGAAATTCGCAGGATGGATTGGTTGGGAAGACTCGCGGTATCGGCCAGCTTGAGCGTGGTCGGATACTTCAATTCCCAAGCGTAGCCGTTGGCCACAAATTCGCGCTGCGCGATGCTCGTTTCAGTCCCCGCAAAGCCGCCGAAAAAGCGGCCCTGGTGACCCGAATTTTCCCACTGCCGGCGCAGGCTTTGGGTTCCCGCCGCCACCCAAATAGTGTCGGTCGATGCCCTCCCTTTTGCGGAGTCCAAAAGCTCCTGAAAAGTGGCGTAGTAGTTGGCCTCTTTGCCCACCGTCCACGCTTCGCCCACGCGGTACACGGCGGCATTGGCCGCGGTCGCCGATAGGGTCATTGCGCCCGCAAGGAGCGCGATTTGAAACTGTCTTCTTCTGGTCATTTTTTTCTTGTTTTTTTGATGTTTAAAAATTTTACGTTGAACATGTTTTTTTACTGCTTTTATCTGATATGAAAAAGATAGTTATCTTTTCCCCAAACGATAGTTATCTTTTCCCCAAACGATAGTTATCTTTTTCTAAAAGGATAGTTATCTTTTTTGGGCACGATAGCTATCCTTTTTTTCTCTGTTCTTTTGCCCTGAAAGTAGCTGCCTGAATCGAGCTGTTCGGAGCTTCAGGATGTGCCGAATAAAGCCCCGAAATTTGACGTCAAAGCGGGCTGCGGTAGTCAACAGCCACCACCTTGCCGAGGTTGACAAAATCCAGCATGAAAGCGCTGCCATCGGACTGGGTGTGGAAGGCTTTCACCAGCGCGCCTTCGTCGTTCACGCTGTAGATGGTCAGCCTTCCGTTCACGGAGTTGGGCTGCAGCGGGTCGTAGGTGCCGAGCGCAAGGCCATCGGTCCCGCTGCCCACAGGTAAGCGGAGCGAGCGAGTTCGCATTAGGCTGATTTTGCCGAACGGCGGCGTGATGAGCTGCGCGGTAATGTCGGTAACGCCCATGGTGGTGGTGTTGACGCAGAGCACTCGCTCATCGGTGGCCATGTAGAGGAAAGGTCGCGTGCCGTGGAAGGCAAAAAATTTGATGTCGTCCATCGTAATTCCTCCGGCAAAGGGGTAGGTTGAAAACGTCTGCACGCCTTGCTGGCTGGGCGTTGGGTTGGTGGCGCTGAAGGTGATGCCCAGCAACCAGAGCTGGTAGCTAATGCCGGAATTGGTGGTGTGCTCCACGATAGCAAAACCGCTGCTGACGCCGTCGCGGTAGCCCATGTACACGAGGCGATATCCGGGGTCGCTCCAGGGCATTCCGGTGGCCTGGTCGTAGGCAGTGAGGGCGGTTGCGTGGTGGAGGTTGTTGGTGTTCATGTTGAGCGAAGTGGCGTCGCCCTTGTGGAACATGAAGCCGCGCGTTTGCTCGTTGAAGAGGATGGCGCCAATGGGGTTGGCGAAGATGTAGGGCGCAATCGGGTAGGTCGTGGTGGAGGTGTCGGCAAGGGTGTTGAGCGGGGTGTCGAAAAAGCAGACGGCTCGCGAGGCGTTGTAGAAGTAGAGGTCGCCGTTCCAGAAGGCGTAGAGTCGCCCCATCTGTCCGGTGGCGTTGAAGTTTGGCGCGTAGGTTTTTTGGGGAACAAAAGCGGCGCTGTTGGGGATGAATCTGGTGTTCATCACCAGCCGCGAAATGGAGTAGCTGGGGAGGTAAGAAAAGTCCTCGGTCTTGATGCGGTCGGCGCTCTGGTCGGTCAAAATCCACACGGCGTAATGCTTGCCGGCTTCGCCAATGGCGGGCGCCAGCTCGTCGGGAAAGCAGTGCAGGTCGAGCGGCCGGCGGCCTGCTTTGGGCAGGGCAGAGCCGGAGTTGGTGAGCACGTTTTGGTAGCGCGTGTACATGCTGCCAAAGACGGCAATCAGGTCAAGGTCGAAGCTGTCTGCCTGCTCGTGTAAAATCAGGTATCCCACATCGCGCTGGCTGCTCATCACCTCGACCGAAAACACGTGGTCGTAGCGCACGCCGGTGGTGGTGTTGGTGGCGCAGAACATCATGTCGTAGGTGCGCGGCGCGTCGAGCAAACCGCCCACCACGATGTGCAGCTCGCGCTGGCGCGAAACCACGCCCACCGACTGAAAGGGCGCCGCCGTTCCCAGCACGTGCCAGGCGTAGGCAAAGGTATCGTTGGCGCCGCTCTCGCCGAAGGAAATTCCCAGCGTTGGCACGATGTGCAGCGAGTCGCCAATGGCCACCTCGTACACGTGGTCAACGGAGCTGATGCCGGTGATAGAATCTATCCGCGTGATGGTACGGTAGGAGTAGCTGCCAACATCCTCGATACACGAGTGCAGGAGCAGGGCGCAGGGCAAAAGCCATTTGATTTTAGGTGTCATAATTCAGCTTGTTTTTGGGCAGAAAAATTGAGGTTTGTTGCTCATCAAAGTCCCGGAGATCCGGTTACAATAACGTTGCCGTTTTCGTCGCGCAACGGCTCGCCATTGTGCGCATCGGCGTACTCCTTGAGGTAGCGGTTGAGGTAGCGCACCCAAGTGGTGGTGAGGGCTCCGGGGAATCGCAGGTTGAAGATGGTGAGCGAATTTTCGGCTTCCGAGTCGTACTCAAAGTAGGCTCTGGTGAGACCAAAAAGCTGGCACATCAGCTCGAGCTTGACGTTGGAGTAGTCGCCAAAAAGGTTGGAGAACAAGCTCTCCTGTGCAGCCCACAAATTGGGCTTGTCGGCGGCGTTGTCGAAGCTCACCAAAAACAGCCGCGCGTCTATAACCGTGTCGAACTGATGCCAGCGGTAGAACTCGCTGTAGTCAACGTTGAAGTGCTCGTTTTGCTGTAGCCGAAGCGCGGTGGTGAGGGTAGTGTTGTTGAGGCGCTCGGTGTTGAGCAGGCGCACCATTATGCGTCCGTTGTTGGAGCCGGCGGGCACGAACGACGAGTCGCTCATCAGCTCAATATCCAGCCCCTCGACGGCGCTTCCACCGTCCAGCTTAAAGCTCACCGCGCGGCTGAAATCGGCAATGCTGCCCATCACCTTGACCGGAATGGAAAGCGTCTGGCTGGGGCGCTGGGGCAGGTCGTAGCCAAAGTGCAGCACCTTGCTGTTCGTTAGGTCGGCCGCCGTGGTTGCGTCGGCAAAAGCAAAATAAATTTGGTCTTGCCCGCTGTAGGTGGGTAGCGTTTCGTACTCGCACGAGCTGGCCAAAAGTGGCAGTAGTGTTAGCCAAAAGAACTTTTTCATTTGTCTGTTTTTTTTAATTCGCATCGCAAATCGCACATCAATTTACCAATCAAATTCGCCTTGCGGAATGGGCGGAATGTAGCTCACAGCCGCCATGTCGCTGGTGTTGCCGCTCAGGTCGCTGGAGTTGAAAATCTTGTTCAGCCCTCGCCGCTTGAGGAAGTAGAAGGCCTGGCCTTCGCCGTAGAACTCTTTGTAGTACTCGGTTTCGAGCAGGTCGTAGCCTTGTGCGGCGGTGATGGCCGTAGGCAGCGAGCTAAGCTCCGTGCCGCGCTGGTGGCGTAGGGCGTTGATTTCTGTCAGGGCGCCGCCAATGTCGCCGTTGAGCAGCTTCAGCTCAGCTACAATGAGGCGCATTTCGCCCAGCCTGATGAGCGGCTGAAAGTACTGAATGGGGTCGTTAGTTTTTTTCGACGAGAAGTTCGAAAACTTCACGGAGGTGTACTGCCCATCAATGCGGCAGAGCTGCCACTGGCTGGCGCGGATGTCCTCCCAGTATCGGATGTCAACGCCTGGATTGTCGTTTTTGAAGATGTTGTTTTGCAAGTTCTGCTCGCCCACCGTGTAGGTAGAGCCAAGCTGGTCGCCGCCTGTGTAGCTTTCCCAACGGGTATAGAGGTCGGAGTTGTGCACTCCAAAAATTACCTCGCTAAAGAAAATGTAGTTGTGGTTGCCCAGCACAGCCCCTTTATCCACCCAGCTAAACTTGCCGCATTCGAGCACCTCGCTGGCCGCGATGTAGGCCGAGGTGTAGTCGCCGGTTAGCGGCGCGAAGTAGAGGCAAGCGCGCGCTTCGAGCGCCCGAACGGCGTAGTAGTTGAAGCGGTAGCTGCGAAGGTAAGTCTGAAAAATTTCGGTTACGGGCACATCACTTGTCAGCTCGTCCAGCGCAGTCAGGTCTTTAATTCCCTCGGTTTTGACGGGGTCGTTTTGCAGCAACATTTTGGCCGAATCGATGTCGCTTTTAAGCAAGGCGTAGAAGTCCGCTACCGGCAGCTGCTCGTGCGCCATGACCTGTGCCGACCTGTTGTAGGGCACCAGCTGGACACCGCCTATATCGCCGAACAAGCGGAAAATATCGAGCTGGATAAACGCCCGAAGGCCGTAAGCCTCACCCAGCAGAATAGCCTTCTGACCTGCCGGCAGCACCGACGATTTTTGCAGGTTTGCGATGAAGTTGTTGACACGAAAAACGGCGTTGAACATCCCGCTCCACAGCGAGCGGAATTTGTTCTTGAGCAGGTCTTCGCCATAGCTATACTTCGACATGTAGTTGAACCATGTCATGTTGCTATTCGCCGACAGGTCGTCGATGTAGTAGTAGTAGTGCGCCATGAGCTCGAGGGTGGTCTGGGTTAGGTCGCCGCCGTAGAGTCCGGCGCCCGACATGTTGCGGTACAAGCCATTCATCACCGCGTTGATGCCCGCCTCGGAAGCGTACTGCGCCTGCTCCAGGTTTTCGTCCTTGGGCATGGCTTCGTCGAGCCAATCGTTGCAGCCCGCTGCCGCCAGAAGCGGCGCCACCATTAGGATGTAGAGGTATCGTTTCATTCCATTAGTCCTGTTAGTTTTGTTCATTTTCCATTTTGTTTATCCTGAAAATTCTAAAAATTCTGTTCAAAATCTCGCCGAAATATTCATCGTTACCGCCCGCTGAAACGGGTAGTCAATGCCGCGCTCCACCTGAATTGACGTGAGCTGGAAAATGTCCGCAAACGAGATGCTCACGTTGAGGTCTTTCAGGCGGAGGAATTTCAGCCAGCGGTCGCCGGTAAAATCCCACGTAATTTTGCCCGATTCGCCGCGCAAAAAGTTGTTCTTTTGGATGAAGCGCGACGAGGTTGGCGTGGGGTCGCCCAGCCCAATTTTCTTGAACTGCGCCACGTCTCCCGGCTTCTGCCAGCGGTCGTACAACGCACGCTTGTCCTGGTTGTACACCGTGTTGGCGCTCGAAATATTTTCGACCTTGTTGAACAGCGCCGTGTTGTAGGTGTAGGCTCCCAGGCTGTAGCGCATGCCGAAGTTCATCGAAAACTTTTTGTAGCGCAGGCTCGTCCCAATCACGCCCTCGATGTCGGGGCGCGTGCTGGCAATGACCACGCGGTCGTTGGCATCGTACTGGTAGGTCTGGTTGCCGTTGCGGTCGAGGAAAATTTCGCGTCCTGTGGCCGGATCAATGCCCAGCGAGCGCACCGCCCATAGGTCGCTGGGGCTATGCCCATCCTGATACTGCACCAGCGAGGCGAGCGATATTCGTCCCTCCTGAACGTAGCTATCGTTGAGGCTGCTCAAAGCATCCTGAAAGCCGCCGTAGGTGCTGCGGTTGTGGCCGCCGGTGGCGCGTATGCTCCACGCAATCTTATCGCGGTTGATGATAAAGTAGCTGGCGGAGAACTCGTAGCCCTGCGTGGTGAGGTGTCCCATGTTGGTGGCAAAGCTCGACACGCCCGTCGATGGTCGCTGGCTGAGCGTAACGGTGAGCGGGTCGGAGTAGTTTTGGTAAACGTCGAAGCTCACGCGCAGGTTGCCCTTGAGCACGCTTGCGTCCACGCCTGCCGCAGCCTTCTGCACCACCTGCCATTGCAGGTCGGGGTTGCCCACGTCCGAGAGGTAGGCCGACTGGCCAAAGTAGTTATTGCCCACGTAGTAGGTGTAGATGGAGTTGGTGTTGGCGCTCACACTCTGGTTGCCGTTGTTGCCGTACGTGCCGCGCAGCTTGAGCTCGCGAAGCCATGTCCAGTCTTCGGCAAAGCGCTCGCGGTGCAGGTTCCATCCCACACCCACCGACCAAAACGATTGGAAGCGGCGGTTGCTGCCAAAGTTGGTGGAGCCGTCGAGGTTGTAGTTCACGTCGAAGAGGTAGCGAAAATCGTAGTTGTAGTTGAACGCAACGATGGCGCCCAGCCCGCGCGTGATGCGGTTGTTGTAGGTGGGGCGAGCGTCGGGTTGGTACGAAAACGCCTGCTTGGGGTAGCCCACCGCACCTTCGGGAAAGCCTACTGCCGTATAGCTTTCCGAGATGTTGGTCTGGTCTTCAATGTTGGCGCGGCCAATGAAGGTGAGGTTGTGCTTCGCGAGCGACAGCATGTAGTTCACCTGCGCATCGGCGTGAAGGGAAGTGGAGCTCAGGTGAGAACCCGTGTAGGTGCCCTTCTTGTCGTACTCCACTGTGCGAAACTGCGTGTGCGAGGGGTCAACAAAATCTTCGCTGCTGGTGGCAGAGTGGCGCAGCTGAAAGTTGGCCTTAAACATCAAGTTTTTTATCGGCGTCCATTCGATGCTCGTGTTGTTTGTCAGGTTGAGCACCTTGCTATCGTGGCGCGTGTTGAGCAGGGCGTTGTAGAGCGGATTGGCCGACACATCTTCGCCCTGAACGTCGAGGTATTTTTCCACCCTGCCGTCCTCGCCGTACTTGCGAAAGTAGGGGTTGGCGTTGGCAAAATCGGAGAACGACCCCCACGAGCCGTTCTGCGCCAGGGTTTCCGACACCGACACGTTGTTCGAAATGTTCAGCCCGCTAAAGCCGCGATACACCAGCCGCAGGTTGCCGCCATAGATGTTGCGCTCCGAGCCTTTCATCACGCCCGCGATGCTGCGGTAGCTCAGGCCTGCGGCAAAGAGCAGCGCATTTTCGCCGCCCGCAATGGTGAGCGAGTGTCCCTGCGTGATGCCGGTGCGCACCGGCTCGCTCAGCCAGTACGTGTCCACGCCCTGCTGCACCCAAGCCAGGCGCTGGTAGTAGCTGGCCTGCGCGGTGCCTTTCTTGTCGCTGCCCGGAGCGGGAATGCCCACGTCGAAGCCGTCGTTTTGGTTGTAGTCGTATCGCCCTGCAAGCCGCTCAAACTCGAGCTTCTCGGCGGCGTTCATCATGTTGTAAACGCTCAAGTCGGGCTGCGCCACCTGCACGTCGCCGGTGTAGCTCACAAAAATTTCGCCACCCTTGGGCTTGATGGTCTCCACCACCACCACGCCGTTGGCGCCCTTCGAGCCGTAGATGGCCGTGGAGCCTGCGTCTTTGAGGATGGTGATGCTCTCCACGCGGTTGATGTCGATGTCGTTTATCTCCTGCAGCGTGGCCTCAAAGCCGTCGAGGATGAACAGCGGCTGGTTGCTGGCCACGGCCGCCTCATCCTGCACGGACGTAATGTTCATCGTGGTTTGGCCCCGCACCTCGATGTTGAGCATCGCGTTGGGGTTGGAGCCGGCAAGCGTGTTCTCCACCACCACAAACGCGGGGTCAAGCGACTTGAGGCTTTGCAGCACGTTGGTGTTGCCCACGGCCTTGAGCTCCTCCTGGCTCACCGACACGTAGGCGCCCGTAAACCCAAGCCTGTTGCGCGAAATGATGCCGGTTGTAACCACCACCTCGTCGAGCGCGTGCTCGTCGCTCTTCATCGTAATGTTCCACTCGCCCTGCGCGGGACGTTGGCTGACGGGCAGCGTCAGCGTTTGCAGCCCAAGGAAAGTGAGCGTCAGCGTCGCCTTCGATGCGTCCTGCACGCGCAGCGAAAAGTTGCCTTCGGCGTTAGTTATGGCGCCGTTGGCGGTGCCTTTTTCCAGCACCGAAACTCCCACCAGCGGGACGCCCTTATCGTCCACCACGTGGCCCGTAATCGTCCTTGGTTTCGCCTCGTCATCCTGCGCATATCCCAGCGCAGGTAAGGCTCCTATGGCAACGCACAGCAGCGCGTAGCGTAGTAAATTGGTAGCTCTCAAGCACATTTTAGTGTCTGCTATTGTTGAATTAAATCTTGCTTCATTCTTGCTCAAATCATCATCTTAAAAAACTCGTGCAGCCCAGGTTTTATTTGAGTAGAGGCACGGGTTTTTTACCGATGTCGAAATTAAAGGAACGTTTTTTTTCGACACTTTTTTTTGCCTCTCTGCAAGCGGTAACACCTTGCTGCATCAACATCTACAAAACTCCCTTCCTCCTCAAAATATGTCGAAATTAAACGTTCGTTTTTTTTCGACACGACCCTGAGCTTGTTTCATTTTTCAGGGCCGCAAAGGTATCTATCTTTTTGCGAAAAACAAAATTTGGGCAGGGCGGGCGCGACAAAATACCAGCAACGTGGGATGAAATAACATGTTGGTTGTGCGCACGGATGTTGAAGTACTACTTTGACAATTGCATCACTCGCTCGTCGTCAGTGCGGGCTTGACCCGCAATCTCCATGCTCGCCTGCAATCCCTCTGCCGTGCCATCATTGCGACGGAATGCGGAGTAGGTCAGCAAGGTGATTGCGGGTCAAGCCCGCAATGACGGCGCCGTGGGAGCTGCGGACGCCAACACTCGTGCGCACGGCAGGACGCTTGGACGCTTGGACGCGTGAACGCGTGGACATGTTAGCCCCTTTCGCCATCACGAAGCAGCACCTCCCCAAAAAAAGATTTTACCCACCCCAGCCTTTCATCAAAATAAAATTGTACTTTTGCAAACTTTTTTTACACGCTACATGGCCTGCCATGCAGCCGCTGCGAAAATGGTGCAAGGGCAGTATCCACGCCCGATGCGAGAGGTCAAAGAGGGATAAAACAAGTGTATAATTTTTAGCAAAAAAAACGCTATGGAAATCGGAGATAAAGTCCGCTTTGTGGACGAGGTGGGCGGCGGCACGGTGCTGCGCATCGAGGGTAAAATGGTTGTGGTGAGCGACACCAACGGCTTCGAACTGCCCACGCCCGTGGCCAACGTGGTGGTGGTAAACGCGAGGGAGTCCACCAACTTTCCCGTTGGCGAGACAGCCCGCTCGGCGCCGCCCAAGCCAACGCCCAAGCCAACACCCAAGCCCGCTGCCAAGGACGAGAAGGCGCCGTCCGACAAGGCCGCCGTTGAGGTCGAGGCCAGGGTCGCGCCCGACGAGGAGCACGACGCCGAGGGCAGCAGCTACGAGCTGATGCTCGCCTTTTTGCCGCCGCAAGACGAGCAGACGGAGCTCTTCCTGCTCAACGATAGCCCCTACCGCCTGCTCTACAACGTGGGCATGTACGAGCGCAACGGTCGGGTCGCTCCCCTCGCGCAGGGGCTGGTGGCGGGCGACAGCAAGCAGCTGCTCAAAATTCTGCCGATGAGCAGCCTCAGGATGCAGCAAACGCTGCGCGTGGAGGTGCTGTTCTACAAAAATATCAGCTACCTGCCGCAAAGCGTGGAGCCGGTTAACGTGGAGGTAAAACCCATCAAAATTTTCAGCCAAGGCGCCTACGTCGAGAACGATTTTTTTGACGAACGCGCGCTCATTCTCCGCGTCCTTTCGCGCACGGA
>JAITOI010000131.1 GCA_031289995.1 Prevotellaceae bacterium
TTGAGCATCGCGCGCATCTTCTTTTGCTCCTCCTCGTTGTCCATCATGTTCAGCAGCGGCTTGTCGTACTCGTCGATGAGGACAACCACCTTGCGATTGCTTTTTTCGCTGGCGCAACGAATGAGGTTCGCAAACCGAACGCCCAGATTGTCGTCGTCCGAGCTATAGTCCCACTCCTTTTCTGCGTTGCGCAAAAAGTTGGCAAGCGTTGACCTAAGCGAGGCTGTGCCATCATCGAACGAGCCGGAGTTGAAGTCGAGGTACAGCACTGGATACTTCGTCCAATCTTTCTCCAGCTGGGCGATAGCCAGCCCCTCGAAGATCTCTTTTTTGCCAAGAAAAAAGGCCTTGAGCGTGCTCAAAAAAAGGCTCTTTCCGAAGCGCCGCGGGCGACCGAGAAAGTAGGGTTTGCCTGTGTGCAGCAGGCGGTAGATGTAGGCCGTTTTGTCCACGTAGAGGTAGCCGTTGGTGCGGAGGTCTTCAAAATCCTGAATGCCGATGGGCAACTTGCGGGTAAAATCAAAATTTAGTTCCATAGTTTTTGGAGTGTTTTTGGGTGGTAAAAAGCCTACCGCAAAGGTACGAATATTTTGGGAAAACGGAATACAAAAATTTACTATCTTTGCCTCCACAAAAAACATTTGTGCAACCTCATTTTTTGGCATTATGAAAACCATCACATCCCTCTTGTGCGGCTTGCTGCTGCTGGGTTTAACCTCGTCGTGTGGGCAGCGCGAGGTGTACCTGTTCACCTCGTTCCACGAGCCTGCTGACGAAGGCCTGCGCCTGCTCTACAGCTACGACGGCAAGCAATGGGCTGACCTCGGACGCACCTTTCTGTCGCCCAAGGTGGGCATGGAAATTATGCGCGACCCTTCGATGGCGCAGGGCAGCGACGGCACGTTCCACCTCGTGTGGACAAGCGGCTGGAAGGACGACCGCGGCTTTGGCCACGCCAGCTCCGACGACCTCATCACGTGGAGCGAGCAGCAGTACGTGGAGGTGATGGCGCACGAGCCGGAGGCGGTGAACGTGTGGGCACCTGAAATCTTTTTCGACGCCGATTCCGACCGCTTCATCATCGTGTGGGCAACCACCATCCCGTTCCGCTTCGAGCGCGGCATCGAAGCCGAGGACAACAACCACCGCCTATACTACACCACCACCAAGGACTTCCAAACCTTCTCGGAGGCCAAGCTGTTTCTCGACCTGGGCTACAGCGTGATTGACGCCGTCATCTACCAGCGTGGCAAGGCCGACTACGTGCTGGTGCTGAAGGACAATACCCGCCCCAACCGCAACATCCGCGTGGCCTTCGGTGCAAGTCCGCTGGGGCCGTTCAGCGAGCCGAGCGCCAGCATCACGCCCGCCTACACCGAAGGGCCAACGGTGGCCAAGGTGGACACGGAGCACTACATCTACTTCGACAGCTACCGCGACAAGACTTACGGCGCCGTCAAAACCACCGACTTTGTTACCTTTGTTGACACGGCGCTCAACGTCAGCTTTCCGGAAGGGCACAAGCACGGCAGCGTGTTTATGGTCAAGGAATCGGTACTGAATAAGCTGATGGAGTACAGCAAAAAAAAGTAGCCCACAGCAAAGAAATTTGCGGCAAACAGCAAAAATATTTGCGGCAAACAGCAAAAATATTTGGTAAATCCAAAAAAAAGTGCGACCTTTGCCGTCCGATTTTTTGACACATCGACAACATTAAAAAATTATTCATACGATGAAAAGGACTTTTCAACCCTCGGTGCGCAAGCGCAAAAACAAGCACGGCTTCAGGGAGAGAATGGCTACCGCCAATGGCCGTCGGGTGCTGGCCGCACGCCGCGCACGCGGTCGCAAAAAGCTCACCGTTTCGGACGAGCCGAAGTACGGTAAGTAAGTGCTGCAATAGGCCATTCGGTTATGGCTAAAAGGTGAAATCCGAGCGGGTTTTGCCTTTTTGTTTTACGCATGATTTTTGCCAAAAATGAAGACAACAAAGCTCCCATCCGCCCCGCGCATAACGCCCGACGAGTGCCTCGCAATGTACCGCACAGCCTCGCTTCCCGAGCTGGGCGTGGAGGCCAACCGCGTGCGCGAGCAGCTCAACGGTCGCAAGGTTTACTACAACCGCAACATCCACATTGAGCCAACCAACGTGTGCACCAACCACTGCAAGTTTTGCTCGTACCGGCGCGACGCAAACGCCGACGGCAGCTGGGATATGAGCCTCGACGAGGTGCTCGCCATCGCCCGCCAATGCAGGGATACAGACATCACGGAGGTGCACATCGTGGGCGGCGTACACCCCTCGCACGGCCTCGATTTTTACGAGCAAATGCTGAGCGGCGTGCGCCAAATTTTGCCCCGCGTGCACATCAAAGCGTTCACCGCCGAGGAGCTGTGGAGCATGGCGAAGCGCGATAGTGTGCCGGTGGGCGAAGCGCTGCAACGCCTGCAACGGTGCGGCCTGCAGTCGATACCGGGTGGAGGTGCGGAGATTTTGGATGATGTGCTACGCGAAAAAATTTGTCCCGAAAAGCTATGCTCGCAGGACTGGCTCAACGTGCATCAGGCTGCGCACAGCTTGGGCATAGCATCGAACGCCACCATGCTCTACGGCCACGTGGAGAGCTATGAGCAGCGCGTGATGCACCTGCTTCGGCTGCGCGAGCTGCAGGACAAAACGGGTGGCTTCAACGCCTTCATCCCGCTCAAATTTCGCAAGGCGAACAACAGCCTGTCGGAGGCTGGCGAGGCCTCGGCCATCGAGGACTTGCGCAACATGGCCGTGTGCCGCATTTTCCTCGACAACATCCCGCACATCAAGGCCTACTGGCCGATGTTTGGCAAAGACATGGCGCAGCTGGCGCTGGCCTTTGGTGCCGACGATATGGACGGCACCATTGGCAACAGCACCAAAATTTACTCGATGGCTGGCGCCACCGACCAAGCGCCTGCAATGACGGTGGATGAGCTGTGCGCCAAGGCGCGGCAGGCGGGATTTGTGCCGGTGGAGAGGGATTCGTGGTATCGGGTAATTGGCGCAAGCTGAGGTTGCGGGCATCGTTCCAACGGGACTTTGTGGCAATGCCTCAAAAAAAACACAAGACGGGGAATTGCTCCGCCCGCTTGTCGTCATTGCTTCACCCTTCGGGTTCGCAATAACGACAAGCGGGTAACGCCGCCGTCGTTGCAGGGAATTGCAGGTCAAGCCCGCGATGACAGCATTGTGCGTTAAGCCGAAACCTAAAGTCTCTTCCCCAACAAAAACCTCACCGGAATCCCCGCCGCCGCAACCCCAATCAGCATCACGGTGCCGGCCACCAGCACGAGGTCGAGCGGGTTGACGGCAACGGGATAGGTGGGGACTACGTAGTTGCCCGGCATGGGGATGAGGCCAAACCAACTCTGCGCGTAGCAAGCCGCTACGCCAAGCGTCAAGCCGGCT